>CAKSXP010000015.1 GCA_934515035.1 uncultured Oscillospiraceae bacterium | reverse complement strand
AGGTGGCACGGCGTCAGCCGTGACGGAGGGATTGTAAGCTGAAAAGTTTGATTTTTGCCGAAAAAGCAGGCAAATATAGTATATTATCAATCCCTCAGTCAGCTTCGCTGACAGCTCCCTTTACACAAGGGAGCCTTAATTGGTCTCTCGTCTGAGATAAAAAGCGCTAACTATTGTACAACAAATCATCCCCCGCGCGTAGCGTGAGCAGCGCGGTTGATCAGACGTAACGATTTGCAAAGCCCTCTTTGAGCCCAGAAGTACCCGGCTGCCCCTTAGGAGGGGGATTCACAAGGGGGACGGCTCTGTAAGAGTCCCCCTTGTGTGTCCCTTTTGCATACTTTTCCGGACAAGCGGAAAAGTATGTCCCTCTGAAAGAGACCCACCTCGGTAAAGCTAAAAGAAAAAAGCAGAAAAATAAGGTAAATATTTATAATAATAAAGATTACTCCCCTATTTTATTATTCCTGCTTTTGAAAACTCCTCAAACATCACATGCGGCGTTATGGGCACTTTGTCTATGTAAACGCCTGCGGCGTTTGCTATCGCATTGCGTATCGCGGGAGCGCCGGGACAGGCGGGCGGCTCGCCAAGGGCCTTTGTTCCGAAGGGGCTTGTCGGCTCCGCATTCTCGACGAACTCCGCCTCCAGATGCGGGTGGTCCATCATCGTCGAGAGCTTATAATCGAGCAGATTGTTGTTCAGCGGCTTTCCCGTCTTTTCGTCGAACAGCAGCTGCTCCCCGAGCGCATAGCCGATGGCCATGCTCATTCCGCCGTGGACCTGTGCCTCCGCCAGCGCGGGGTTTATCAGCGTGCCGCAGTCATGGACGTTCACGATGTTCAGAAGCTTCACTTTGCACATCGGAATATCGACCTCGACCTCCGCGATCGCGCAGCCGAAGGAATATGCGTTCGATTTTATCTGCGCGGTGCTCTCGGCCGTCAGGTGGCGGCTGTCCTCCATGCTGTAAAGCGCCTGAGTTGCCAGTTCGCCGAGCGTCATCAGCGTTTCGCCGCCTTTGCCGGTGATGTTCCCGTCCGCAAGGTCAAGCTCCTCCGCGGGCAGGCCGGTCAGGATGTGGGCATAATCGAGTATCTTTTCGCGCAGAAGCTTCGCGGTCTTTGTGATGGCAAAGCCGCCGACATAGGTCTGGCGGGAGGCATAGGCTCCGGTGCCGAAGGGCGTTACGTCCGTATCCTGTGTCGAGACGGCGTGGACGCTCTCGAACGGAACGCCGACGGCGTCCGCGACCATCTGGCAGTAGGCCGTGTCGCAGCCCTGCCCGATCTCCGTTTCGCCGGTCTGGAACTGGAGCGAACCATCCTGATTGAGCACAAGGCGGCAGCTCGAGCTCTCCAGCGATATCGGCCATACGGCGGTGTTATACCAGAAAACGGATATGCCGACGCCGCGCCGGATGGGGCCCGTCTGGTTTTTATATTCCTCCACCTTCCGTCTGTAATCGATGGCCGTCATCGCCTTTTCAAGGCACTGTTCAAAGGAATTTGTCCAGTTGACGTTGTGGGTGAAGGCGTCGGTATAGCCGACGGGCATGAGGTTCTTCAGGCGGAACTCCAGCGGGTCCGCGCCGAGCGCGCGGACGCAGTCCTCCGTGTGGGACTCGACGGCAAAAGTCGTCTGCGGCATGCCGTAGCCGCGCATGGCTCCGGCGGCCGGGCGGTTCGTGAACACCGTATAGGAATCACACTCATAGTTTTCGCAGGGGTAGAGCTGCGGGAACGAGCCCATGCCCTTGGCGGCGATGCTGTGGCCGTGGGAGGCATATGCGCCCTGATTGGAGAACATCTCCAGCTTTCGCGCGGCAAAGCTGCCGTCGGGCCGCAGCCAGCTTATGATATGAAAGCGTATCGCATGGCGCACGCGGTTGGAAACGAAGGTCTCCTCGCGCGAAACATCCAGCTTGACCAGCCTGCCGCCGGCCTGCGTTGACAGCCAGGCGCACAGCGGCTCATACAGCGCGTCCTGCTTGTTGCCGAAGCCGCCGCCGATATAGGGCTTTATGACGCGCACGCGGCCCCAGGGGATGCCGAGAGCCTGACCGACGATGCGCCGCACGATATGCGGTATCTGCGTTGAAGAGACGACGGTGATGCGCCCGCCCTCCTCGCTTGCATAGCAGATATGGTTCTCGATGTGGCAATGCTGCACGGTCGGGGTGTCATACCAGCCCTCGACCTTTATGAGGCCGGGCTGCTTTATCGCCTCCGCATAGTCCCCCGCACGGGAGGACGTGTGCTTGAGGACGTTATCGGGAAACTCCTCGTGTATGACGGGCGCGCCCGGCTTCATGGCCTCCTGCGCGTCCAGAACGAAGGGCAGAACGTCATATTCCACCCGGATGCTGCGCAGAGCCTGCGCCGCGGCGACCTCGTTTTCCGCGATGACCGCGGCCACGTCGTCCCCGTAATACCGGACGTGCGCGTTGAGAAGCTTTCTGTCCGCTATGTCCTGATGATCGGGGTCCGTTGACCACGGATGTCCCGCCGTCGGGAAACGGATGTCCGGCACGTCGAAGCAGGTCAGCACCTTTACCACGCCGGGGACCCTCTCCGCCTCGGAAACGTCGATGCTCCTGACGTATCCGTGGGCTATCGTTGAATGAAGGACCTTTGCAACGAGCGCATCCGGTGTGCAAAGATCGTCGGTATATCTGGCTCTGCCGGTGGCCTTGTCGAAGGCGTCCACGCGCGGCATGCTCTTTCCTACGCTCCTGCTCAATCTTTTCGGCCTCCTGTCTGCCGCCGCTCGGCGGCGTTATTTTTTTCCCGGGCAGCGGCGCTTTGTCCGCAAATCGCTCTTGCCGGAACGCGCCGTGCTGCCTTAATATAGTGTATATGGATATTCGGTATCAAAAGGGGCGGTAATCATGAAACTCGGTTGTGTCGTCATGGCGGCGGGGCGCGCTTCGCGCTTCGGCGAAGACAAGCTTTTCGCCGTTCTGGACGGCAGAACGCTTATCGAACGGGCGCTCGACGCCGTTCCGGACGGGCGCTTCGAGCGCGTATGCGTCGTGTCCCGGGGCGGGCGCGCCGCAGCTCTCGCGGAAAAATACGGCTTTGTCTCCGTTATAAACGACCGGCCGGACCTGGGCGCGAGCCGCACGGTGCGGCTCGGTCTGGACGCGCTGGGCGACGCCGGCGGCGCGATGTTCCTCGTCTCCGACCAGCCCATGCTCTCGCGGGAGAGCGTTTCGCGCCTTATCGACCTTTTTCTGCGCGATCCTTCGCGCATAGCGGCGCTCGCCTCCGGCGGGACGCGCGGCAACCCCTGCATTTTTCCGGCGCGCTTCTTTGCGGAGCTCCGCGCGCTGACCGGCGACCGCGGCGGAAGCGCGGTCATCAGAAATCATCCGGAAGCGCTCGTGACCCTCGAGGTCCCCGCGCGGGAGCTTATGGACATTGACTATAAGCGGGATATGGAGCTTTTCTGATCACTTTTTCCTCTCATACGGCGTATTCGCCAGCGGCAGCGACGTTCTGAACATGCCGTCATAGCGGTAATATGCGTCCGCTACGGCGGGGGCCGTCGGTATCGAGGTTATCTCGCCGATGCCTATCGCGCCGCAGGCGACGTCCAGCCCCTCTTTTTCGATTATTATCGGCTTTATCTCCGGGACCTCCGTCGCGCGGAACAGCCCGAGCGTGCCGAATTTTGCCGTGGGCCTGCAATCCACGAGCGGATATTGCTCCGTCAGGGCATAGCCCAGCGACATGACGACGCCGCCCTCGATCTGTCCCTCGACCGAGAGGGGGTTGACGGCGCGGCCGACATCGTGCGCCGCGACTATGCGCAGGAGCTTTCCGTCGTCGTCCAGCTCGCAGAGCTGCGTGGCATAGCCATAGGCGACATGGCTCACGGGGTTCGGCACATCCGCGCCGAGCGGGTCCGTTTTTCCGAGATATTCGCCGTAGAACTCCCGCCCCTCGAGCTGTTCGAGGGACGCGCCCTCCAGCGCCCGGCTCAGCCCCTCGCAGGCGCGGCGGCAGGCTTCGCCCGCAAACAGCGTCTGGCGCGAGCCGGAGGTCGTGCCGGAATCCGGCGCGGACCATGTGTTCGAGCGCTCATATATGATGTCGCCGGGGCGCAGTCCCGTCCGGTCGCAGACCATCTGGACGAGCACGGTGCCGAGGCCCTGCCCGATGCAGGACGCGCCCGCGAGGATATGCAGCTTTCCGCCCTCGACGACGAGCCGCACGCGGCCCGTATCGGGAATGCCGACGCCGACGCCCGCGTTTTTCATCGCGCAGGCGATGCCGGTGTATTTTCCCGCGTCATAATAGGGCTTCACGGCCTCCAGCGTTTCGACAAGGCCGGTCGAGGCATCCGCGATCTGGCCGTTGGGCAGCTCCTGTCCGGGGCGTATCGCGTTGCGGTATCTGATCTCCCAGGTCGAAATGCCGGCAAGCCCGGCCATTCGGTTGAGAAGGCTCTCTATGCAGAAGCAGGTCTGCGTTACGCCAAAGCCGCGGAAGGCGCCTGCCGACGGGTTGTTCGTATACCACGCCTTGCCGTCTATCTCAAAGTTCTGATAATTATACGGTCCGGCGGCGTGTGTGCAGGCGCGCTCGAGCACGGGGCCGCCCAGAGAGGCATATGCCCCCGTATCGGAAACGACCTGCGCCCGGACGCCCTGGATGATTCCGTTTTCGTCGCAGCCGAGCGTAAACTCCATTTCCATCGGGTGGCGCTTCGGGTGGATGAGGATGCTCTCGTTTCTCGTCAGCCGGACCTTGACGGGGCGGCCGGTCAGATATGCGATCAGCGCCGCGTGGTGCTGGACGGTGACGTCCTCCTTGCCGCCGAAGCCGCCGCCGACGAGCTGGTTCTGCACGCGGATCTTTTCCGCGGGCAGGCCGAGCATGCCCATCGTCTCGTGCTGCGTGTCGTATGCGCCCTGATCGGAGGACAGGATGACAACGCCGCCGTCCTCCGGATATGCCACGGCGCACTCCGGCTCGAGAAAGGCGTGCTCCGTCCACGGCGTTGAGAATTTTTGCGTCAGAACGTATTTTGAGCGGGCGATGGCCGCGTCGGGATCGCCGCGCTTTATATGCTTGTGCGCCAGCAGGTTTCCGGAGCGGTGGACGAGCGGCGCGCCCTCCCGCGCGGACTCCTCCGGCGAGCGCACCGGCTCCAGCGGCTCATATTCCACACTGACGAGCGCCTTTGCCTGCTCGAGTATCTCCGGCGTTTCCGCCGCGACAAGGCATATGGCGTCGCCGAGATAGTGGGTTATATCGCCAACGGCGATCATCGTGTCCCAGTCCTTGACGAGGTGGCCGACCTTGTTCCGGCCGGGGATATCCTCCGCCGTGAACACGCCGACGACGCCGGGCAGAGCCAGCGCCGCGGAGGCGTCGATGCCGAGCACGCGCGCGCGGGGATAGGCCGAGCGCACGGCGCTGCCGTATATCATGCCGTCGAGGTAAATGTCGTTGGGATACTTTCCCGTTCCGAGCACCTTTTCCTCAACGTCAACGCGGTGGACCGGCGCGCCGAGCGTCCACTCCGTGTCCGTTTCCAGTACGACGCCCGTGCGGAAGCACTCCGCCGCGAGCATTATCGCCCTTATTATCTTGACATAGCCCGTGCAGCGGCAGACATTGCCGCGTATGGCCTTTGCCGCGTCCTGCTCCGTCGGGTCCCGGTTCACATCGAGCAGTGCCTTGGCCGAGAGCACCATGCCGGGCGTGCAGAAGCCGCACTGGACGGCGCCCGCCTCGCCGAAGGCATAGGTATATACCCGCTTTTCAAAATCGGAAAGGCCCTCGACGGTGACGACGCTTTTACCCTCGAGCCGGTCCGTTTTCCAGATGCAGGCGCGGGAGGATCTTCCGTCTATCAGCACGGTGCAGGCGCCGCAGGCGCCCTCGCTGCACCCGTCCTTGACGGAGGTCAGGCGCAGATCGTCGCGCAGAAAGCTCATCAGACTGCGGTTTTCCTCGACCGTCACCGGCGCCCCGTTTACAAAAAAGTCGGACATTTGAACCACTCCTTCGGGCCGGAAAGAATTATAATTATACAGGGTAATTATATTACAAACATTTTGGCCTTGCAACAGGGATATTGACGGGCAGACAGTATTTATAAACGCAAAAACCGGAACCTCCGCTGCTGCGGAAGTTCCGGTCTGGTGCGGGGGAGCACGCTTTTTTGCGGTGCTCCCCCTGAATGAAAGGAGAGCGGCGCATATATGCGCCATAAAAGTCACACGCCGGGCACAGAAAGAGAAAGGCCCCCGAAGCAGGAGTTCCCCAAAGCCCCGATAGCTTCAGCACGGCTTTCCCGGCGGATCTGAAGATCCCGGCGATGATCGATGAATCTGTATTTTCTGAAAACCGCGCAGAGAGGGAGCCGCTTCCCCGCCTTTGTTGTTCTCCGGCGGGGGCGGTGGGCGTGTAAGTCCCTTCCGCGCCGCTTTGTCGGTGCAGCGTCATACGGCCCTGCTGTTGCCGCAGCAGGCCGCAGGAAATTCTGTTCGCTGCGGTCGTATTTTTTGCGTATTTACTGTCTCTTTTCGGGTTTTCGCGGTCAGATGTTGCCTGCATCCTCTCCGGACGCGCCGGACCTTTCGGCCTGGCATCGGCCGCTGTGCGCGGCCGTGTTCCGATACTGGGATTCTAACACAGCAGCCCCGCAAAAACATTATTACCCGGTCACAAACAAATCCGGAAAAAATATGCTGGTTTCACAATCCGGACGCCTTTCCGGGCCATCCCGGTCTTTACACATCAGATATTTTATTGTAATATGTATACAAAAAGTTTACGGGAGGGGGAACTATCCATGAGCATTACGCTGGGCGATATAGCGCTTGCTCTGCACAACGCCGGTTACGACGTCGGCGTTTTTGCCTCGACAGACAGGCCGGTGACGGGGCTTCACCTGCTCACGGGCGCGGGGGACCGGCCGGAATGGGACGCGCTCAACCTCTGTCCGGCCAGCGTCTTTTTGCAGACGGAAGGAACGGACGGTCTCGCCTTTGCCTGCACGGCCGACTGTTCCCTCTCCGCAGAGACCGCCGCGCAGAGCGGCGCGGAGCTGCTCCTGCTCAGGGGCGGCGCCGGACCGGCGCACGCGGCAAACACGATAATGAAAGAGCTTGCCGACCACGCCTTCGCCGCCGAGGTCAGCGCGCGCATGTTCGCCGCGCTCACGGACGAGTCCGCGCTGAAGGAGATCGTGAACATCGCGGGCGAAGCGCTCGGCTGCCAGATAGTTCTGGCGGACCCCGCCCGCAACGTTCTGGTCCACAACGTGCCCGACATCCCCGTCGAGGAGGACCGCTGGGACGTCTTTGTCGGAAGGGCCATCGCCCCGGACCTCAGCCGGGACTCCGGCTGCCGCATCTGCGGCAGGATAGAGCTTTCCTCTCACTGCGTTCTGAGCCTTGTGGATAACGCGCGTCTGGGCGTCAGCAACATCATCTGCGACATAACCGCCGACGGACGCCAGATCGCCTGCCTGTCCATTCTTTCCGACAAGCAGTCCTTCAGCAGCCGTCAGTACCGCGTGGTATCCGCCCTCTGCGACGCCGCCGTGCTGGAGCTCCAGACCCACAGCACGCCGGACACCGTCCGGGCGCTTTCATACGAGGGCTTTCTCATAAACCTGCTGGAGAGCCGCATCACAAATCCGGATCACATCCGCGTGCTCGCAAGCAAGATACTCATGCCCGCCGAGAGCTATTTCGCGGTTTTCGCCTTTGAGCTTCCGGAGACGGAGTTCGACGGTCCGACGCGGGCCCCGCTGCGCGAGATGGTCGACGAGATCGAGTCCGCGCTGAAGGAATGCCGCGCGGTGAGCCACAACGGAAGAATAATCGCGCTCGTCGATTATCACGACAGAGACGGCTTTGCCGCCCTGGATTACACCCGCGTCAGGGAGCTGATCGCGCGCTGGCGCCTGAACTGCGGCATGAGCCGCCCGTTCAACCGGCTGCTCGACGTTCACAAGCACTTTCTCGAGGCGCTCGACAGCGCGGAGATCGCAAAATACACCGCGTTTCTGAACACCTCCGGCTTCGGAGGGGACATCAACTATTACGAGCGCTGCGAACCGCTCATTCTGATGCACGAGGCGGCCGAGCACGGCGTTGACCTGCGCAAATTCGTGCACCCCTTCGCCATAAAGCTCTGCGACTACGACAGGGCGCACGACACGGAATATATCCGGACGCTGTTTGAATATATCCGGACGCCCAAAAAACCGCAGGCGGCGGAGGCCCTGTTTATCCACAGGAACACGCTTGATTACCGCCTGAAAAAAATACAGGAGCTCGTCCAGTTCCCCTGGGATGACGGCGAAACGCTCTCGCGCATGTTCTTTTCGATCATCATCCTGATGTATCTCAGCGCACGGGACAAATACAACAGCGGCGAGAGCGCGTGACGCGCCCGCCGGACGGGTGAACACACTATATAATAATCTTTAATTGGACGCATGTTGAAACATATATCCGCAGCGGTCGTGTTTGATTGTGCAAAAGCACAAAAATTTAAACATTAATTTATCTTTTGATTAGTGACAAACACGGCATTGCGCTGATAGAATAGAAAGAACCAGGGATGCGGTCTTGCCGGACCGCACCGTGGCTGCCTGCGATCCTCCCGAATGTATGCGCCGGACAAAAGCGGACAACATTTTAGGAGGAAACCGAATGTATATTACCAAGACAGTCGGCTCCGGGACCAGCTGGCTCATCGAAGAGCCCTGCGCGTTTCAGGAACTGACAATCGAAGAGGGAGCTGTAATTTCCGCGCCCGAGGGCAAGGAGCTGACACTGATCGTCAACGGCGTCGGCACTCCGATCGCACCGGGCAAGTACATCGGCGATGTGCGCATCGCCCTGTCCGAAAATTACGGTATCCCTCCTTGCGGCATGCACAAAATGCGCGGCAATCCGCCCGAACCGACCCGCACGGCTATCTGCATCGTAAACGGAAAGCTCGATAAGGAAAAGTCCGTTCTGGACATGGCCGAGGGCGGCGTTGTGGACGCCGGACGCATTTCCGACGTGCGCATCCGCACCAACGAGGACGACTTCGTCGGCATCGCCGTAGACGGCGACAGCCAGGTCACCATCGACAATCTTGAGCTTGAGATGGAGGGAGACGGCTCCAACGACTTCATCGGCGTCGGCGCGGGCATCATCGCCCACGGCACCAGCAAGCTCACCATCAACGACTCGAGCATACATCTGCGCGGCGTTACCCGCTGCACCGTTCAGGCCGGCGGCGACGCAACCGTCACCATCAACAACTCCGACCTGCTCAACATGAGCCCCCCGTCGGACAACATGAGCCCGAACTGGTGCATGGGCATCTCCGGCACCAACCGCGCCTTCCAGATCGCGGAAAACTCCACCGTCACGTTCAACAGCTGCCGTCTGGCCTCCAACGGCTGGGGCGTTGTTTCCGTTGACGGAAACATCAAAAACCGCGTCTTCTTCAACGACTGCGACCTCTCCCTGACCGGCACCCGTGCACGCGGCTACGGCGCATACTGCATCGGCGACTGCTTCATCGGCTTCAAGGACAGCCGCATCAGAGTCAACGGCTTCCCCCTCCTGCTGACCAGCGAGGAGCACGGCGGCGGCTCTTTCTCCAACTGCAAGATCAACTCCGGCCTGTTCGGCGTTCTCGCCTTCCGCGACGACGGCGGCACGCTCACCGTCGATAAGGGCACGGAGATCAAATCCCGCAACTCCACCTTCTGCGTCAAGGGCTCCGCCCTCACGATCAACATCGACGACGCCAAGCTCAGGCCCGGCAACGGCACCATCCTTCAGCTGATGGACAACGACGAGGGCGGCATGGGCAAGGACGAGTTCTGGATCCCCATCGGCCAGACCGATACCCCCGACCCCGAGCGCGACCTTTATAACGGCGTGCCCGACGGCGATGTCTTCATGAACATCTCCAACTGCGACCTGCGCGGCAACTTCTTCAACTCCACCACCAATCTGGAGGCCGCGAAGAAAACTCCGTCCACTCCGCCCAACATCAAGCCGGGCGTGAAGCTCAACGGACCTCCTCCCCCGAACCCGCTGCCTCCCGGACCCCTCGGCGGCCCGGATGCGCACCGTGACGTTCCCGCCGGAAGACCCGGCGGACCCGGAATGCCTCCTCCGCCTCCCGGCGCTGGCGGACCCGGCGGACCCGGAATGCCTCCTCCGCCCCCCGGTGCTGGTGGTCCTGGTGGCCCCGGTGGACCTGGTGGCCCCGGTGGCCCTGGTGGTCCCGGCGCTGGCGGACCCCCGGCTCACGAAGAGCAGGCTGCCGGCCAGCAGAAGGCCCACAACCTTGAGATACACCTTGTCAACACCAAGGTCAACGGTATAATCAGCTCCGCCTCCCAGAAATACAGGGACGATCTGAAGTATATCAACCGCTCCAACGCCTTTGATATGCATATGGTAACTCAGGCTGCCGCACCCACCGTGAACAACGGCGTTATCGTCACTCTCGACAGTGACAGCGTCTGGACGGTCGCGGGCACGAGCTACATCACCAGCCTCACCATCGACGAGGGCGCCATCATTCAGGCTCCCGTCGGCAAGAAGCTCATGATGTTCGTCAACACCGTTCCCGTCGAGATAAAGCCCGGCAAGTACGAGGGCAAGATCATCCTCGTCGTCGGCACCGACGAGCGGAAAATGGCCGAGTCCATCAAGGATTACTATTCCGTCAAGGACGGCGTCTGCACTCTCAGCATCGACAAGCTCGGCGATTTTGCCGGCGTCGAGATGAAGAAGGGTCCGATGGGCCCGCAGCGCGTCTGGGATAAGAAGAGCCTGCAAAAGGCCGTCGAACTGGCCGCCGAGCTGAAGGGCATCGCCCCGAAGGTCGAGCTGCACGACTGGCACAGATGCTCCTCCTGGGTCCCCTCCGCCATCATGAACGCGATCCGGCCCGAAACGCTGGAGATGATCGTTCCCTCCCACACCGGCGGCGACGATCTTCAGCGCGTCGAAGTTCCCGTTGCGAAAATGGGCGAAAACGACCCGCGCTCCGACACCGTTTATGAGGTGACCGAGGACGGCGACAGAGTTTATGTCCGCTATTCCCACAGGACCAAGGGCAACGACGGCCATGCTTATGACCTCGATCTGGTCAAATACACCACCGTTCCCGAAGTTGCTGCCGGAAAGCCCGTATTCCTCTACGGCGTTGCGACCAACACCAACCTCGTTCCCATGGCTCTCAAGTATGCAGAGACCGCGCCCGAGGTCTGGATGATGTACAACGCGGAAAGCGGCTTTACCTGCGCCATCGCACAGGACGCCTCCAAGGTCGGCGATTTCGTCCCCGACGAGAAGTTCCGCTTCTGGGCGCCCGAAAACCGCCCCGAGCATCCCGCGCCCCCCGCACCCGGGAAATAAGGCCGCGGTAAACACCTGAAACCAGAAAAGCCTGCTCAGTCCGTGACCCGGACTGGGCAGGCAATTTTGATAAGTCAGACATTCTCTCTTTGTTCAAGGAGGAACCGCTGTGGATGATAAGAAACTCATAGACGTTGTCGAACTCGGGCGCGCGCTCGGCGTTCCGGAGGGACTGTTTTCGCCGCCCGGCGGCTCCGACGGACGCCCTCCCATGGTGATGCAGTACTGGACGAAGGCTCACCTGCGCCGGGCTTTTGACACTCTCGCCGGACTCAGGGCGCAGGGCGGATGCGCGGCGCTGGTCGGACACATCGAGGCATGGGTGATGCTGGCCATCGCCCGTTATCTGATGCCCGAATGCCGCGTTTTCTATGTCTCCCCGCCGTGTCCGGGCGACGCCGGCCCGGTGGAGCTTGGTCTGTCCGTTCCTCTGTCCTTCGGCGAGCCTGACCCGGCACTGAATTTCAGGTATTCGATGCGCGAGGAAGGCGACAGGCTGTATATCGACTATGACGTCGATTGCTCCGGCGACGACAATGTGCACACGATGGACCCGGCAAGGATACCGGAGCTGGTGCTGCCGCCGGTACCCGCGGACAGGCACGTTTTTCTTTATGGCAAGGGGCCGTTTTCGGCTCAGGTGGCCGTGGCCAACGCATATGTGCCTTTTTCAAAGAGCGTCTCATGCGCATACCGCGAGGATGAGGTCTACTATTGCGCGGCGTCGCACTGCGCGGGTCTCGAGCCCGGCGACACCGTCCCGCGCGTGAAATGACCGCGCTCCGCGTCCCCTCCGGCCCCGGAACGTATAAAGGCGAAAGCCCCGCACAAGATGGGTGGTCGTAAAACAGTTAATGGAGCGTATCGATACAGATACGCTCCATTTCTCATGCCAACATACTATGTAACAGGGTGCAGCCCCTTGGCTCTCCCTTTGGGAGAGCCAAGGAATGCTCGCACGGTTATCGTATGCTTTTTCCTGTCCGGCGGACAGGATCATTCCGTCATCAGGTAAAAGATGCGCCATTCCTCGACGAGCTCGATGGAGTCATATCCCCCGGCGCTCCCGCCTGGTGAATAGGCAACGCCGACGCAGCCAAGCTCGTGATAGTGGGTAAAGAACAGGACCTCTCCGTCCGCGGCGCAGACGTTTATCACCTGAGCATGGCCGCTCACGAGTTCCTCACCGCCGGAGCTCTGGACGCTGACGTCGCTGCCGGCAAAAAGCCGGTCCGCCGTCTCTGCCATCAGCCGCGCCCGGTCCGCGCCGAGCTCCGCAAAGGCTTCCTCAACGGGGACGAAGCCACCGTCCAGCCACGCAATGGCCGTGCCGTCCGCGCAGCGGCGCAGCCGCAGCCCGTCCATGCCGTGCATCGCCATCGCAAGCTCGAGAAAGTCCTCGTTCTGCTCAAGAAACAGCCCGCGCGCCTCCAGCATCATGTCGCTGTACCGGTCCAGCGCGTTCGTCTCGGCATCCATGCCGAGCGCGCCGGTCCCGACCGTTTTGAACGCGAAGGCCAGAAACACGGCTATGAGCGTCATTATTCCGGCTTTTATGTAAGTTCTCATGGGCGCTCCTTCAAACCTTGCAGCAATTCGGCTTTATTTCTCCCTGCGGATCTCCTCGAGTATGGAGGTGAGCAGCTCTTCCGTCGTCGGCTTGGGCTCCTCCGGCTCTTCGACCTTTTCCTCGGCCTTTTTGCGGGATTCCGCAAGCTCGTGCGCCTTGTTGAACGCCTTGATGATGCAGAACACGATGAACGCGATGATGATAAAGTCGATCACGGTGTTGAGGAAGGTGCCGATGCCGAGGACGTTGGCTTCCTTCACCACCTCGCCGGTGGCGGCGTCGATCTGGGCCGGGGTCAGGGTTATGTTCAGCGCTTCGGTCACGCTCGCGCCGCCGAAGCACCAGCCGATAAACGGCATGATGATGTTGTTTACCAGCGCCGTGGTTATTTTTCCGAACGCCGTTGCGACGATAACGCCGACCGCCATGTCCAGAACATTGCCGCGGGAGATGAATTCCTTAAACTCGCTGAGAAACTTTTTCATATGCTTTTCTCTCCTTCTATGTGTTCTGCGGCTCTATTACTTTACGGTGATGAGCTTCCACTCATAGGTGCGGCTCTCTCGGATACCGTCGGAGCCGGTAATAACGCTGGAGATCATGTTGTCGTTCTCGTCGTAGGTATAGGTGTAGGTCGTGTTATCGTTGAGACCCGTGTACTTGGCCTCGATGAGGTTATAATTGCTGTCGTATTTATAGGTTGCCAGGCTGTAGCTTCCGACATTGTCCGTGGTCTTGACCGAAAGCTCCTGACCGATGTCATTATAGGTATACTCCGTCGTTATGGTGCTGCCTTCGCCCCAGAGGTTCTTCTGCGTGTCGACCTGCTTTGTGACCTGCCCGTAGGCGTTGTATGCATAGGTCGTGGTCGATTCATAGCCGTCGGAATCGACGGCCTTGATATAGGTCGCGTTTCCGTTTGCGTCATAGCGGAAGGTCATGTTATGGCTGTATCCCTCGCTCGTGGTCAGGATCGTGCTGGTCACATAGTCGCCGCTGTAGGTGCAGTTGATCTCACACCAGCCGCCGTAGGAATAGACAGTTCTCTCTTTCATCAGGCGTCCGGCGGAATCTCTGGTATAGGTCGTTGTCGTGACGCTCGAGCCGTAATCGATAACTTCCTTGATTACGTTGCCCGCGGCGTCGTATGTAAAGTCAGTATGCTCCCACAGTCCGTCGCTGTCGGAAGACTCCCTCCAGATCGGCTGGCCGTCAACACGGTAAGCGGCGCTGAAGTGCGTGGAATAGTTGGAGGAAACGTGTTCATAGTCGTAGCGCGTCTCGTTGCCGTATCTGTCATATTCATAGGTCGTTATTTCGGAGAGGGTGCCGTTAATATAGTTCTTCTCGGAGGTCATCAGGCCCTTGGAGTTATACTCATAGACCATGGTGCCGCTTGTTCCGGTGGTGTTATAGGTCTCCCTGGTCATAACGTACATGTTATAGGGCAGATAGGGGGACTCCACGAGCATCGTGCGGGTCTCGTTGTCGTAATCGACGTAAAAGCCGAGCAGGTCGCCCAGCTCACGAAGCTGGAAGAAATTGCTTCCGCCGATATTGTAAACGGTCAGGTTGGAAACGGTCCTGCCGTCCACGGTGATGGTCTGCGCGCTGGTGACGGCGGTAGAGGAGTTGTCCTTCGTGAACTCCAGCTCGGTGCCGATATACTCATACACGCCGCCTCTCGTGATGGACACGGTGTTGCTCACCACGTCGTAGCCGACGGCGAAGTGCGCCTCGGTGTCGTCCAGCAGCGCCGCGATATCGCGCAGCTTGAAATAGTTCTTGCCGTCGATGTTGTACTTTTCCACCTCGCTCCAGTCCACGCCGTTGACGGCGAGCTTCTGGCTGCTGAGGACGGCGGTTTCCGCACCGGCAAAGGCCACCGCGGAGAGCGCGAACACGAGCATCAGCGCAAGTATCAGGGAAATAAGCCTCTTTTTCATTATTTTACTCCTTTTCTGTCTTATTCCTTATTTCTTGTCTTAATGACTTTTGCTTTACTTCTTCGGGGTCAGGAGCTTCGTTCCGCCCATATACGGCCACAGGACCTCGGGGATCGTGACGCTGCCGTCGGCCTGGAGATGATTCTCGAGGAAGGCGATGAGCATACGCGGCGGCGCGACGACGGTGTTGTTGAGCGTGTGCGGCAGATACATCTTGCCGTCCGCGCCCTTGACGCGGATCTTCAGGCGGCGGGCCTGTGCGTCGCCGAGGTTGGAGCAGGAGCAGACCTCAAAATACTTCTGCTGACGGGGCGACCAGGCCTCGATATCGCAGCTCTTGACCTTCAGGTCGGCCAGATCGCCGGAGCAGCACTCAAGCTGGCGGACGGGTATCTCCATGCTGCGGAACAGCTCGACGCTGTAGCGCCACATCTTTTCATACCAGGCCATGCTGTCCTCGGGCTTGCAGACAACGATCATCTCCTGCTTTTCGAACTGGTGGATGCGGTAAATTCCGCGCTCCTCGATGCCGTGCGCGCCCTTTTCCTTGCGGAAGCAGGGGCTGTAGCTCGTCAGAGTCTGGGGCAGACTGTCCTCTGGGATTATCTGGTCGATGAATTTGCCTATCATCGAGTGCTCGCTCGTGCCGATGAGGTAGAGGTCCTCGCCCTCGATCTTGTACATCATGCTCTCCATGTCCGTCTGGCTCATGACGCCCTCGACGACGTTGCCGTGGATCATGAACGGCGGGATGCAGAAGATGAAGCCCTTGTTTATCATGAAGTCGCGCGCATAGGCAAGTACAGCCTCGTGAAGTCGCGCGATGTCGCCCATCAGATAGTAGAAGCCGCTTCCGGAAACCCTTCCCGCGGCGTCCATGTCGATGCCGTTCAGGCTTTCCATGATCTGGGTGTGATAAGGTATCTCAAAGTCGGGAACAACGGGCTCGCCGAAGCGCTCGACCTCGACATTGCAGCTGTCGTCCGGTCCAAGAGGCACGCTCGGGTCGATTATATTCGGTATGACGAGCATGATCTTGTGTATCTTTTCCGCAAGCTCGCCCTCAAGACGCTCAAGCTCCGCCAGCTTCTCGTCGTCGGCTTTGACCTCCGCCATGTTCGCGTCTATCTGCGCCTGGAGCTTGTCCTTCTCCTCGCCCTCGGCCTTCTTCAGCTTGCCGAACAGGGGTCCGTTCGCCTTGCTGAGCTGGTTGCGCTTTGCGCGCAGGGCGCTTGCCTCGGCGATCGCCGCGCGGTTTTCGCGGTCGAGCCCGATCACCTCGTCAACGAGGGGCAGCTTTTCGTCCTGAAACTTCTTTTTGATGTTTTCTTTTACTGCTTCCGGGTTTTCTCTTACAAATTTGATGTCCAGCATGATCTATCTTCCTCTTTTATATAATGTGTGTTATCAGTCGTTTTCGGGTTTCGGCAGGCTCTTCAGGCAGGCTATCAGCTTTTCCC
>CAKSXP010000014.1 GCA_934515035.1 uncultured Oscillospiraceae bacterium | reverse complement strand
GGGCTCGGCGGTCATGACATGGGGCATGTCGTGGCCGGGGATCGGGATGATGACGGGATCGGAGCCGACGGCGGCAAAAACGACGTCGAAATTCTCCTTTTCGATCATCTCCGGCGTAGCCTCGCAGTTCAGGATCACCTTTACTCCGAGCTTTTCGACCATGTTTTTCTGATAGGTCAGAGTATCGTTCAGGGCATATTTGAAGTCGGCGTGCTTTGCAAAGACGATCTTTCCGCCAAGCTCCGGCGCGTTTTCGTATATCGTGACGTCGTGTCCGCGCTGGGCCGCAAATATAGCGCCCGCCATTCCGGCGGGGCCGCCGCCGATTATGCCGACTCGCTTGGGCGTTGTAGAGGCCGGTATGAACTGGTTGAGAATATATTCGCGCCCGACCTTCGGATTGGCGGCGCAGCCGAATTCCATCTCCATATCGTAGCTCAGACAGAAGAAGCATTTCAGGCAGGGGATGATCTCGTCCTCGCGCCCGTCGCGCATCTTGTTGACGCAGTCGGCGTCCGCGATCGCGCCGCGGGCCATTGCAACGACATCCGCGCCGCCGGTCGCGAGAGTTTCTTCGATGAGTTCCGGCTTCTGGAAAGCGCCGAGGGTAAGAACGGGGATGCTGATGCCGCTTTCCTTGACCGCGCGCGCGTATTTCGCATTGCAGCCGGGCTGGTAGAATTCGACGGGGTGCATGATGGTCTGGGTCACATCCTCCTGGACCGTGCCGCAGGAGATATGGGCCAGGTCGATCCTGTCCTCGACCCTGCGCAGGAAGTCGATGCAGTCCTCAACGGTGCCGCCGTCCTCGACCAGCTCGTCGCCGGAGAGACGGACCTCAATGGGAACGCGGGGACCGATCGCCTCGCGTATCGCGTCGATTATCATGATGGGGAAGCGCGCGCGGTTTTCGGCGCTGCCGCCGAAGGCGTCCGTGCGTGTGTTGTATTTCGGGGAAAGGAAGTTTGCAACGAAGGTGCCGTGGCCAAAGTGGAGCATTATCATGTCGAAGCCGACCTTGACGGCGTACTTCGCGGCCAGAGCGTAATCCTGAGCCATTACGCGCATCTCATCCTCCGAGAGGGCGGGGCAGTATTCTCCGGTCTCCTCGTCGGTCTCTCCGTTCGTGCTCCAGCAGACCAGCTCGCCGTTTTCGTCAAAGGAATGGCGGCAGAAGGCGAGCAGCTCAAGAGATATCTTCGCGCCGAAGAAATGCACCGCGCTGGTCAGACGGTACCAGTAGTTGTGATACTGCTCGTTGAATATATCGGGGTCGGAGTGGATGCTGTCGTGGAACTGAAGCATAACGCGGTCCATGTTCTGCGCCGAAAAGGTGATGCAGGCGGCGCCGCCGCGCGCCTTTTCGCGGTAATGGGCGATGATAGCCTCGTTGGGGTATGGCTCGCCCGCGGCGAGAAGATGAACGCCGGTCGGTGCGGTCCAGATGCGGTTCTTGAAGATGACTCCAGGCCCCTTGCCAAGCGTTATGGGGCTGAAAATATGCGGATATTTTCTTTCCATACCAAAACTCCAATCTGTGTTTTTGTGCGCGCAGCCTTTGCGGTCCGATGATAAACCAATTCTATCATCGGTGCTTTCATATTTCAAGCTTTGCGGTGCATTTAGCAAAAACTGTCCGTTATTTGCTGGTTCTGTCCGTCAGACTTTTCGGATTTGTTTTTTCCGCCGTTTGTGATATACTTGGTATCGGCCTGCGGCACAGGGCCGCGGACCGAATATAAGGAGAGGTCATGACATCTTGAAGGAAAACTACCAGATGCAGCTTGATGGGATAACGCAGTGCATGACGGGGGAGAGACCCACGCTTCTGCTGCACAGCTGCTGCGGCCCGTGCAGCAGCTATGTCCTTGAATACCTGACGAAATATTTCAGCGTTACGGTCCTTTTCTACGGCCCGAATATCCAGCCATACGACGAATACCGAAAACGCCTGGAGAACCAGCGCAGACTGATAGCGGAGATGCCCTGCGGGAGTCCGGTCTCGATCATGGAGTGCGAATACGACGGCGAAAGCTTCATAAAGGCCGTGCGCGGGCTGGAGCGGGAGCCGGAGGGCGGAGAACGCTGCACCGTCTGCTTCCGGCTGCGCATCGAGGAGACGGCGCGGCTCGCGGCCATGCACGGCTTTGAATGGTTCTGCACGACGCTTTCCGTGTCGCCGCACAAGGATGCCGTGCGCATCAATGCGATAGGGCGGGAACTATCCGAAAAATACGGCGTCAAATGGCTGCCGAACGATTTCAAAAAGCGCGGCGGCTACCAGCGAAGCATCGAGCTGTCAAAGCAGTATGGCCTTTACAGGCAGAACTACTGCGGCTGTATTTACAGCAAACACGATTGACACGGCCGGGCATATATGTTATGTTGTCAGTACAACTGGACCGGGCAGGTTTCCACACCCTGCCAGCGGGGATCCGCACATAAAAAATGGAGATATGACCTATGATGAGAAAGAAAACCAGAAGACTTGTAATGTCCGCCGCCGTCGCCGCCATCTACACGGTGATGAGCTATTTCGGCAATATATTCGGACTCACATACGGTCCGGTGCAGTGCCGCTTTGCAGAGGCGCTGTGCGTGCTTCCGTTTTTCTTTCCGGAAACGGTCTGGGGGCTGTTTATCGGCTGCATTCTGACGAATCTCATGAGCGCCTACGGACCGATCGACATAGTCTGCGGCTCGCTTGCGACCCTGGCGGCCGGTCTTATAACGGCCAGGATCAAAATATGGTGGCTTGCGCCGCTGCCCAGCGTTGTCATAAACGGTGTCGTCATCGGCGCGGTCATCGCGTGGATGCAGACCGGGGCGACAGGTGCGTTTTGGGCGGCGTTTGCCTACAACGGGCTGACAGTCGCCGCGGGCGAGGCGATAGCCTGCTATGTTCTGGGAACAATCATCCTCAGGACCGTGCCGAAGATCAGGCTCTTCCGGGAGCTTTAGCAGGACGCCGCCAAACAGGAAGGAGCAACGTCATGAAAATCAGAAAAGCGGTCATCCCCGCAGCCGGAATGGGGACAAGAATGCTTCCGGCGACCAAAACCGTTCCCAAGGAGCTGCTGCCGCTGGTGGACAAGCCGGTGCTGCACTATATCGTCGAGGAGGCGGTGCGCTCCGGAGTTGAGGAGATAATCATCATAACCAGCGCGGGAAAGTCCGCAATGGATAATTATTTCAGCCCGTCGAACGAACTTTATGAAAAGCTCTGCAAGGTCGGCAAGGAGCACGAGGCAGAGCTTATCCGCCAGACCTATGAGATGGCGAAGTTCACTTTCGTGACGCAGGAGGAGCAGAAGGGGCTTGGCCACGCCGTCTGGTGCGCCAGAAACGCCGTCGGGGACGAGCCGTTCGGCATCCTTCTCGGGGACGACATCATGCTCTGCCACGAACGGCCGGTCCTGCGCCAGCTTATCGACGCCGCGGAGAAATATTCCTGCTCCGCGATAGCAACGCGCGAGGTGGACGACGAGCACATTGTAAAATATTCCTCGCTGAAGATATCGCCGCTCGAGGACCGCATATACGAGATAACGGATATGAACGAAAAGCCGACGCTGGAGGAGAAACTCTCAAACAACGCGATCATGGGCCGCTATGTTCTCACGCCGGAGATATTCGGGATACTGGGGAGCACGCCGCCCGGACGCAATAACGAGATACAGCTGACGGACGGCCTGCGAGAGCTTGTCCGGCGCGACAGGATGATCGCCGTCGACTTCCTCGGAACGCGCTATGACACGGGCAACCCGCGCGACTATGTTGCAACGTTTCTGGACTTTGCGCTCGAGGATCCGGAGGTTTCCGACTTCACGCGGGAACTGATAATCAAAAAGGCAAAGCAGCTTTCGGGCAAATAAGGATATAAAAGACCCGGCCCCTCGCCGCACCAGGCGGGAGGCCGGGTTTTGTTGTTCTATCGGCCGTCAGGCGAAAGACGCTTGTCAGCTGGCGGCGTTTTCTCTCAGGATGCGTCTTGCGGCGTCCGTGAGCTTCAGGCCGGATTCCATGCTCCTGCGCTGTATGAAGCGGTGCGCGTCGGCCTCCGGCATACCGCTCTTGCGGCAGAGCAGCGCCGCGGCCTTTTCGATGACCTGTCTTTCGGTCCCGCGGTCCGGCGCGCTTTTGCGGGAGAGCATATCCAGCATCTGCTCAAGCATACGCACGGAGGCCACGACATCGGCCTTTGTGACGGGTGCGGGAAGCGTGAACACGCTTTCTTCGACGCAATCCCCGAGCTGCTCGGGCGGAGCGATGACAAGGATGAAGGCCTTTCCGTCAAGGTCGCGCGCAAGGTCGGAGGCGGTCATATCCGCGAGCTTATAGCCGCAGATAACAAGGCCGCCGTTCAGATCCTGTACTTTCCTTATCACTTCCGCGCCGGAACGGCAGACGCTTTTTACGGTCATCCCCACGCTGTCAAGCATGTCGGAGATGCGCCGTCTGTTTGATCCACTGTCGAATGCAACTATTATCTGGCTCATTTGCTTCACCTTCCTTGGGGAGTGTATGTGCTGGATCAGCGGGCTATGATAAACCCATTGCGATCTTCCGGCGCCTTCGGCGGCGAGTCCGAAAGATCGTTATAAAAAAGAACAGGGCGCTCCTGACGAAACAGGAGCGCCCTTGCTCTTTACACTGCGGAAATTATAACCTCCGGAGAGAAAAAAGTCAATAGCCGGACGAAAGCTTTTTTGAGAATTTGATAAAAGCGGCGCACCGGCTAAGGCCCGCTTTACACAAGGTGGGCGTTAGTCCGGTGCAAAATCAAAGCAAACAAGGAAGCCCCGAAGGGCTTCCTCTTTTGCTTTGGTAAACTGGGTTCTAATTAGCCAACGATGTAGACGAGGGAAGCAGCGCCGTCCTTAGCGACAGCAACAGCGACCTTATCGCCGACCTCGATGGTGTCAGCAGTACCCGGAGTGCCGGTGGTGACGTTGTAGACCTTGCAGCCGGTGGTTGCATAGGTGTAAACGGAACCAGCGACGAAGTAAGTGCTGTCAACGAAGGTGACCTCGACGCCCGTGAGGGTGATGCCGTCGGAAGCCTTGGTGACAACGTTCTTGGTGCTGATGGTCAGGTCATAGACCTTGCCAGCCTCGATGGTGACACCAGCGGCAACAGGCAGAACCTTGACTTCGCCGTCGATGTAGAAGGTCCACTCAACGCCGTCAGCGACGTTGGCGCCCTTAGCAGCAGCGTAAGCATAGTTTGCGGTGGTGGCGGAGATGTCGGTGCTGGTCTTGACGAGGTAGAGCTCCTTAACGACGGTCTTCTTTGCATCAGCGTAGATGACGAGCAGCTCGGAGCCTGCCGCGATCTTGATGTTCTGGTAGCCGGTGGAGGTGGTGACCTTCTTGTCGGCAGTGTTGATGTAGGTGTAGACGGTGGAGCTGGTCATGAGCTTGCCTTCCAGAGTGGTGGCCTTGCTGTAATCAGCAGTGACCTTCAGAGTCTCGGCAACAGCCTCGACATTGTAGGTGGTGCCGCTGACAGTGTAGCCGATCCAGTAGGGGTTCGTGATAGCAGTGTAAGCCTTGGACTCGGTGATCTCGACTTCCTTACCGGTGACGTCGTTGTAGTAGAAGTGGGTCTTGCCGGCAACAGTCTTGGTGGTGACAGCCAGGTCGATGACCTTCTCTTCGCCTGCGGTGGTGACGACCTTTGCCTTGACGGCAGCGGTGGTAGCAACAGTCTCGTTGAAGAGGTCGCCGGCCTTGCCGTTCATGGCGATCTGGTAGCCGAGGACGTAGAAGTAGCCGTCAAACTTGACATCGGCAGCGCCGATATCAGCATAGGTGTAAACCACGTTGTTGGAGTCGACATAGAAGACGTACTCAGTGGTGAAGGGGTTCGCGGGCATGGTGAAGCCGGCGACGGTCTTGTAGGTGGTGCTGCCGACGGTGATGCTGTCGGTGGTGTACTTGGAGATGACGCCGGTAACAGCAATAGCCTTAACAGCGGACTGGGCGATATCTTCCTTGCCGTTCCAGGCCTTGGTGTAGAGAACGATGTCGCCGGCCTTGAAGGCGTTGGTGTCGAAGCGCAGCTTCTGGGAGCCGAGAGTGATGTAAGCGACGTCAGCGTCGGTGGTTGCGGTGGCAGCCTTTGCGGGAACGACGTCTTCCTTGTCGAGCTTATCCCAGTAGGTGTGGATAACGATCACATCATAGGTCTTGTCGCCGGTCTTGTAGACCTCGATGACGCTCTCAGCGTCGCCGATGGAGCCGGTGCTGACCTTGGTGATCTCGGTGGCGGTGCCTTCCTTGCCGTCCGTGATGACAGTGATGCTGACCTTATCGGTGGTCTTGGTGCAGCCAAGAGCAGCAGCGAGCTTGGCATTGGTGATGGAGCCGACCATGGACAGAACAGCAGTGGGAGCAAAGGTAGCATAGACCTGCTTGGTGTTGTTCTTGTTAATGTAGGTCTTGGACTCACGGCCGAAAGCATCGGTGGTGGAGCTCTTCTTCAGGCCGAAAACGGTGTCGCCGAGAGAACCGGTGGAAACGGTCTCAAGAGTCAGGACGGCGCCGGCGTTAGCCTGCTGCATGACCAGAGCGGTCAGAGCGTCGGAACCGGTGTAGAGGACCTTATCGCCGAGCTTGACAACATAGACGGAGGTGGTTCCGGTCTTGCTGTAGTTCAGAGCGTTGAAAGCCATGAGCATGGCCTGCTGACGCTGAACGGGCTCGTTGGTAGCTGCGGTAGCATCACCCTCGAAGATACCGGCGGTGAATGCATCCTTAGCAACGTTGATGCTCCAGCTCTTGCCTTCGTAGTCGGAGGACTTGCCGTAGCCGATAGCAACGAGCAGCATCTTGGCGAACTGATAGCCGGTCAGGGTATCAGTGGGGCCAAACTTGCCATCGCCGTAGCCGGCGATGATGCCCTTGTCGACGCAGTAGGCGATGTAGCCGGCGGACCAGCGGTTAGCCTTAACATCGGTGAACGGGTCGTTGTCAGCCTTCAGGACGTCGGCGAGGGTTCCGCCGAGGGTCATGTAGGTGACGATCTTGGCAGCCTGCTCACGAGTGAAGTTGCCCTCGGGGGCGATCTCGGTAGCAGTCATACCGTTAACAACGCCGGTGCCCATCAGGACAGCGACGGCCTCTTCGTACTTGGCGCCGATCTTGTCAGCATCGGTATAGCCGTCGAAATTGCCGGCGAAGGCAACAGAGGCGAGACCGAGGCAGAGGACCAGAGCCAGAACGAGGCACAGAGTCTTCTTCAGAGTTCTCATATGTAACTCCTCCTATAAAGATTTCCCGCACAGCGGGATTTATTGTACAACGCTTGCAGGATCGGATATCCTTGGCCAACCTGCAAACGGAAGTACCTGTTATCAAAGAATGAGACGGCGGACGGAAAGACAATTTCCGCGAAAAACCGCCTGTTCTCCCAAGGCAAGCGTATTCTATCATGGGCGTTTTCAAAGAGCAATACTTTTACACCTTTTGTAACATAAGCGTAACATAAAATCGGTTGATAGAAGTGATATAATTCCAATGTTATGTAAACTTTGTGCCGGGCCCCGTGACTGCGGCGGGACGGCCGCGCCGCGCCGCTGTTTTTCCCCGGCGGACAGACAAAGCGGAGGCCTGCGCGCGGAAAAATTTATCAACATTCAAAAAATTCGCCGTAAAAAAGAGGAAAAACGCCCCTCCGCGTCGTATAAGGTAATAGTAACGATTACCCGGAGGTGAGAGGCTTGTCCTGCCCGAGAGAAAAAACGGAATATAACGAAAAACTCATCATCGGTCCGCGGGGCGTTCCGGCCGTCTGTTCGAGGGGGCGCGAGAGGGAAGAGGAGTCCTGTAATATACGGACCTGTTTTCAGCGCGACGTTGACAGGATAACCCATTCAAAGGCGTTCCGCAGGCTGAAGCACAAGACCCAGGTCTTTCTCCGGCCCGAGGGCGACCACTACCGCACGCGCCTGACCCACACGCTGGAGGTTTCGCGGCTTGCGCGGACTGTCGCACGGGCACTTTCGATCAACGAGGACCTGACCGAGGCAATCGCGCTCGGCCACGATCTGGGGCACACGCCGTTCGGCCACGCGGGGGAGCGCGCTCTGCGGGAGATACATCCCGGCGGATTCCAGCACTATGAACAGAGCCTGCGTGTCGTTGACATTCTCGAACGCGGCGGCCAGGGGCTGAACCTCTGCTATGAGACGCGCATGGGCATTCTCAACCACACCCACGGCGCGCCCGACGACACTCTCGAGGCGACGGTCGTGCGCTACTGCGACCGCATCGCATATATGAACCACGATCTCGACGATGCGATACGCGCCGGGATACTCCGCAGCGAGGATGTTCCCCGTGCGATCCGGGAAAGGCTCGGCGAGCGCAACAGCGAGCGCATCAACGCCTTCGTTTCCGACCTTGTGTCAACGAGCATGGACGTCGGCTTCGGCTTTTCGCCGGATATGCAGAGGATATATGAGGATTTCCACGAATATATGTACGACTCGGTATACCGCAATCCGGAGGCAAAGAGCGAGGAGAGCAAGGTCACGGGCATCATCAGCGGAATATACGAGCACTATATCGCCGCGCCGGAGGAGCTTCCCGCGGACTATCTCGGCATAGCCTACCGCGAGGGAGTGGACCGCGCCGTCTGCGACTATGTCTCCGGCATGACCGACGACTTCGCGCTTTATACATACAGCGAGCTGTTCATCCCCGCCGCCTGGTCGGTGAGATAAAAACAGGCGCGGACAAAGCTCTGCTTTGTCCGCGGCGCGGCGTTGTTGTACCATATTATAATGTATGGCCCTTTACAGGGGCGCGGCGGCAAGCAGCCAGACGTCGAAGATGAGCAGGGCCGCGGCAGCGGCGAGGAATATCCAGTCCGTTACCCCGAAGCGCTTGTTTATTTTTCTGTTGCCAAGCGCAAGCAGCACCAGCGAGACCGCCCATGAGAGTATGGCGATATAGGAAAGCGCCTGAGTGCGAAGGCAGAGGTACAGGAAAAACAGCGCGTTGCTCACGCCCAGCGTGATGTATGACAGTTTTTTGAGATCTTTCATGATTGGCCGCAGCCTCCTTTGTGAATTTGTCATTGAATAGATTATAGTGCGATTTATACATTTTTGTCTATTCCTGCAAGTCACAAATTTTGCCGGTAATATTGTATAATGTATACAACGCTCGTCCCGTTATAGGGGCTATTGCGGAAAACAGCGCAATAATATATGTTTTAGAAAAAACTTACAGAGGAAAAAACGGCTCCCGCGTCGTATATAGTAATACGGCGCTATTTTCGGATGAAAGGAGTGACGGGGCATGGCGTTTCCGGACAGCTTTCTTCAGGAACTGGCGGAGCGCAACCGGATCGAGGATGTCGTCGGCGAATATGTCCGGCTGACAAAGCGCTCCGGCTCCAATATTTTCGGGCTGTGCCCGTTCCACAGCGAAAAAACGCCGTCGTTTTCCGTCGCGCCGGATAAGCAGATCTACCACTGCTTCGGCTGCGGCAAGGGCGGCAGCGTTATCAATTTCATAATGGAGATAGAGAACCTGTCCTTCCGCGACGCGGTGTATTTCCTTGCGCGGCGCGCCGGGATGACCGTGCCGGAGGACAAGCCCGACGAGCGCGGACAGCAGCGCGAGCGTATGCTGAAGCTCAACCGCGACGCGGCGCGGTTTTTCTACTCCCGGCTGGAGGCGCCGGGCGGCGCGCCCGCGCGCGAGTACATAATAAAACGCGGCATATCCGGCGCGATGGCAAAAAACTTCGGACTCGGATATGCGCCCGACGAGTGGTATGCGCTGTCGAACGCGATGCGCGACAAGGGATATTCCGAGCAGGAGCTTGTCTCCGCCGGGCTGGTGATACGCAACAAGTCCGGACGCGGCGTTCACGACCGCTTCCGCAGCAGGCTCATGTTCCCGGTCATCGATGTTCGCGGCAGCGTTATCGGTTTTTCGGGGCGTATCCTCGGCGACGGCGAGCCGAAGTATATGAACAGTCCCGAAACCCTTGTTTTCAGCAAGAGCCACAATCTTTTTGGACTGAATCTGGCTAAAAAGTCGAAAAACGGTTATATAATTCTGGCAGAGGGTAATGTTGACGTCGTTTCGCTGCATCAGGCGGGCTTTGACTCGGCCGTCGCCTCGCTCGGCACGTCGCTCACGGCGGAGCAGGCCAGGCTCATAAGCCGCTACACGGGCGAGGTCATAATCGCCTATGACAACGACGAAGCCGGGCGCAAGGCAAGCCAGCGCGCGATCGGCATACTCGAAAAGCTGGATATAAAGGTCCGCGTTCTGCGCATGAGCGGGGCAAAGGACCCGGACGAGTTCATCAAGGCCTACGGGCCGGAGGCTTTTGCAAAGCTTATAACCGCCTCCGAAAACCACATCGACTACCGGCTGGGTCAGGCCGCTTCCAAATATGACCTGACGCAGAACGAGGACAAGGTGTCCTATCTGCGGGAGGCGGTGTCGATTCTCGCGGAGCTGCCCGGGGCCGTCGAGCGCGAGGTATATGCCGGCAGGGTCGCGGAGCAGACTGGGCTTTCAAAGTCCGCCGTGCTCGACGAGCTCAAGCGCGTCCGCGCGCGGCGCGCTTCGCGCGACAGGAAGCAGCGCGAGCGCGAGGAGACCCGCCCGCTGAACGCGGTGCAGCCAAAGTCACGCGAGCTTAAATATGACGATCCGGTCTCTGCCGCCGCGGAGCGCGGCGTGATAGCGCTCGTGAGCGCCGATCCGGGGCTGTTCCGGCTTCCGGGTCTGCCAAAAAAGGAAGATTTTTCTTCCGAATTTCTCGGAAGGCTTTATGAGGAGCTGAAACAGCTGGCATCCGGCAGCCTTTCGGCAGGACCGGCCGCGCTTGCGGCAAAATTTTCGCCGGATGAGCTCGCCGTGTACACGGAAATTCTAAGTATGCCGGAGATCGCTGCGCCGATGCGCGAAAAGGCGCTTTCCGATTACATAGAAACAATGAAGTCTCAGAAGATCAAATCCGCAGACAGCGTGGATCTGCGCGCTGTTGCGGAGCAAAAACGAAGGGTAATGGTGGACAGATATGGCAACAACTAAAAAGACAGCTGAGGAACCGATCGAGGAGCAGGCGGTTGTGGAGACCGCCGGGGAAAAGCCGGTCAAAAAATCCGGAACAAAGCGCAAAAAGCCTGCCAAGGCTGAAAATCAGGCTCCGCAGAAAAGCAACGAGGAACGGCTCAACGAGCTTATAGAGCGCGGCAAAAAAGCTGGCAAGCTGACGAGCAAGGAGCTTATGGATGTTCTCGAGGATATGAATCTCGAACCCGATCAGCTCGATAAATTCTACGACACGCTGGAAAATCTCGGCATCGACACCATCTCCGAGGAGGAGCTGCTGCCGCTGGACGACGACGTGCTCCCCGCGATAGAGGAGCTCGAGGAGATAGAGGAGGCCGCCGAGGACGAGGTGCTCGACACGGACTCCCTCGTTGACAGCTTTTCGACGGACGATCCCGTGCGCATGTATCTCAAGGAGATCGGCAAGGTGAACCTGCTCACGACCGAGGAGGAGATCGAGCTTGCCAAGCGCATGGCGGAGGGCGACGAGGAGGCAAAGCGCCGCATGGCAGAGGCGAACCTGCGCCTTGTCGTCAGCATCGCAAAGCGATATGTCGGCCGCGGGATGATGTTCCTCGACCTGATACAGGAGGGAAATCTCGGCCTGCTGAAAGCCGTTGAAAAATTTGACTATACCAAGGGATATAAGTTCTCGACCTATGCCACATGGTGGATACGCCAGGCGATAACCCGCGCCATCGCGGACCAGGCCAGGACGATACGCATTCCCGTTCACATGGTCGAGACGATAAACAAGGTCATCCGCGTTTCCCGCCAGCTGCTCCAGGAGCTGGGACACGACCCGACGCCGGAGGAGATAGCGGAAGAGATGAATCTGCCGGTGGAAAAGGTGCGCGATATCCTGAAGATCGCGCAGGAGCCTGTCTCCCTTGAAACGCCTATCGGCGAGGAGGAGGACAGTCATCTCGGCGATTTCATCCCGGACGAGGACGCCTCCGAACCCAGCGAGGCCGCCAGCTTCACGCTGCTCAAGGAACAGCTCATGAGCGTGCTTTCAACGCTGACCCCGCGCGAGGAAAAGGTGCTTCGCCTGCGCTTCGGCATAGAGGACGGACGCACCCGCACGCTTGAGGAAGTCGGCAAGGAGTTCAACGTCACCCGCGAGCGCATCCGCCAGATCGAGGCAAAGGCTCTGCGCAAGCTGCGCCACCCCTCCAGAAGCAAGAAGCTCCGCGATTTCCTGAACTAAAGCTCGATCCAGAGCCAAGATCATCAAAAGCACCGGCGCCGGTAAAGGAGACTTCGCCGGTGCTTTTGTTCGGATGCTCCGCCGGCGCGCGGGATCGTGCAGGCGGCGGAATGCAGACTGTAAACCAAATCTATATCGGAATGGAGGAATGCCGGCGTGCATTACCTTAAACAGGGAAAAACCTTTTACAAAGAATATTTTCTGCTGATGATACCGATGGTGTTCCAGCAGTTCGTGACCAACTTTATGAGCCTTGCCGACACGTTCATGGTCGGCGTGCTCGGAGAGACGGAGCTTGCCGCCGTCACGATAGCCAACAGCCCACTGTTTGTCGTTCAGCTTCTGATCTTCGGAATACAGAGCGGCGCCTGTGTGCTTGTCGCGCAGTATCACGGCAAGGGAAATCCGGATGCCATCAACAAGGTGCTCGGGCTCGGGTTCTATGTGTCATGCGCCTTTTCGCTTATCGTCGTCGCGCTTGAGCTGGCGATCCCGGAGAGCGTGATGCGGGTCCTGACAAATAACGAGAGCCTTATCCTGCCGGGAGCGGAGTACTCGCGGTTCGTCTGCGTATCGTATTTTTTCAGCGCCGTCAGTGGAATATACATTGCCGTTCAGCGCAGCATGGGCAATACGAAGCTCGGCGCAGTTGTGCTGTCCGCCTCCGGACTGCTGAACATCTTCCTCAACTGGATAATGATATTCGGAAAATTCGGGTTCCCGGCGATGGGCGTTGCGGGCGCTGCGCTTGCAACGACGATAAGCCGTGTGCTGGAGGTCGTGGCCTGCGCCGTCTATGCGGCGTTTGACAGGAGCTTCCGCATAAAGCCCGCGCTGATGCTCCGCCCGGGAAAGATAATCGCCCGGGATTTCGCAAAGTTTGCGCTCCCGGTGGTCATAAACGAAACGCTCTGGTCCGCTGCGACCTCGCTGTATACGGTCGTAATGGGCCATATGGCGGACAATACGCCGATCATCGCGGCGTATACGATCGCCGGAAACCTTGAGCGCGTGCTGACCGTATGCCTGTTTGCGTCGAGCAGCGCGGCGGCTATCATAATAGGGCGGGAGATCGGAAGAGGCAACCGGGATTCCGTTTTCGGAAAGGCCGTATCGCTGAATGTTCTGGCTTTTGCAATGGGCGTTTTCAGCATGGTGCTCGTTTTCATAATGCGGTTCTTCCTTGCCGAACAGTATGTTTTCCCCCTGCTCGGCCTGAGCGCGGACGCCGTGAATATCGGACTTTACATGCTGACCGTTATCGGGTTTGCGCTGCCTCTGCGTTCGCTTAATCTCACCAATGTCGTAGGCATTTTCCGCGGCGGCGGAGATGTTTACTTTGCAATGTTCACGGATATAGCGCCGATATATATATTCTGCCTGCCGGCCTGTGCGATATGCGCGCTGGTGATGAGACTGGACATACATATAGTTTATATATGCATGTTCCTGGATGATATCATAAAGGTGCTTATCTGTCTGCCGCGCCTGCGTTCGGGAAAATGGATAAACGACGTTACGCGGGAGGTCGTATGAGCTTGAGAAAGAAACTGTGTATTGCCGTGCTGCTTCTGGCGCTTGCCGGCCTGACCGCCGCCTGCGGCGGAACGGAGGGCGGACTTCTCCCGCCGGCGGAAACCGAACAGCCTGCGGAGGAGGTCCGGCAGACTGCGGAACCGGAAAGAGAAAAGTTTGACGGGCGCATTGAGCGGATAGAGATCAATCAGGCCCTCAGCTATGACGAAAACGGCGAACTGATCGAAAACTTCGCGGCAAGGAAGAAAACGACGGTGTTTGCGCGCCTGTCCGAGTCCGTGCAGCCGGATCCCGAAACCGGAACGCAGTATCTTGAGGTGACCTACGGTGACGAGCTTATCGGGCGCTGGCCGCCGAGCGAGCTTTCGGACAGCATGAACCTCTGCTTTAATATAATCGGCGCCGATGTGGATAAGCTGACGGAGGGCGAATATGAGTTCACGGTCTGCGTCGACGGGATCAGAGAGAGCCGGAGTGTCTTTTTTACACAGACGCGCGATATAAGCGTTCTGGTCGTTCCCGTGAGCGCGGACTTCGCCGGAACGGTGTCCGCCGCAAGAGGGTGCGAGGACGCCCTGTGGCATATCATGTCCTGCTGGCCCGTCAGCGAGGACAGCTGGCAGATAACGACCGCGGAAGAGCTTGACTTTTCCGAAAAGGATATGCGCCGCGAGGGAAACATGTTTGCGCTCTGGCAGAAGCTGAGCGAAAATGCGGACGAATACGATATCGTGATCGGCTTCGTGTCCGGCATGATGGGCGCGGGACAGAATGTTCCAAGCTACACCCAGGGCAGGAATACGATGATAATCTCTCTGGATGCTGCAAATTCCGAGGCGATGGTATCGCACGTTGCGGCGCATTTTTACGGTATAGGCGATGAATATGACGGGGGCGCGCTCAGCGTCGGCGTCAACTGTCCTCCGGACGGTGTGTCCGGCGTTACGCTCGCCAGCCCGCATGTGGCCGTGACGGCGGCGGGGACCGGCAGAGAGAACGCGCAGGATCACGGGCTGTATTGCTCCGGCTGCGTAATAACACCGGACCAGATCGCCTTTGACAACCGTTCCTTCCGTCAGATGGGATATGCGGCCAGCTTCATGTCCGGCAGCGGCGAGTATACGCAGAATTACTGGATAACCGCCGATATCTGGAACAGCCTTTTCGAGGAGTTCACGGGCGAAAAAAAGCAGTCTTCCGGCGCAAAATATGATACGGCGTTCGGCGTGCGCATCACCGGCGCGCTGTGCGCCGAGGGCACGTTCGAGGCGGAGCGGATGTATGCCCTGCCCGACACCCCGATAACTCCGGTCTCCGCGTCCGAGGGCGCGCCATACAGCGTGGTTTTTGAGGACGCCGGGGGGAACATCATTGCCCAGACCTATCTGGACCCGGACTTTTTCATTCTCTCCGACCCCGTGGGCGACTCGGACTATACGCTGCTTGACGTCTCCGTCCCGGTGCCGGAGGGCGCTGCGCTTCTGCGTCTGTATGGGCCGAAGCTCACCGAGAATGAGGACGGAAACGAGGTCTATGCAACGGACTGTATCTGGAAATATGAGATAAGCGAAAACGCACCTTCGGCCTCTGTCACCAATATAGGCGAAAACAAGTCGTTTTCCGGGACGATATGGGTCGAATGGTCCGGCTCCGACGAGGACGGGGACGATCTGTATTACCTTGTCAGCTTTGTGTGCGACGACGGGACCGAGATAGAAGTCTATGCTGGGAGCGGAAACACCTGCTCCGTCGAGCTTGGGGCGCTTCCGCTTGCATCGGGAGCGCGCATCCGGATCCGGTGCACCGACGGCTTTAACGCATCCGTCTCGGACAGCGCGGCGTTTGTCTCGCTGGGCTGATACGACGGAAAAATGAAATTACAAAAAGAGTACGGCTGTTTTACGGCAGCCGTACTTTTTTTTGTGCTGTTGAATGTTTCGGGCGGGCTAAGATCTGAGCTGCCCGGCTAAAGCTGTTTTCCGTTTCTTACGGCGATCATCTGCGCCGTGATGCTGATAGCGATCTCTTCCGGCGTCGGGCCGCCGATCGGAAGTCCGATCGGGCATACGACGCGGGATATCTGAGTTTCCGAAAAGCCCTCTTCGCGGAGTCTGGTCTGTGCGTTCTCCGCCTTTGTATGACTGCCCAGAACGCCGATATAGCGCGCCGGTGTTGCAAGCGCCTGCCTTGTCAGAACGAGGTCCCCGCTGTGGCCGTAGGTCATGATGACGATATAGTCCCGCCAGGTCACGTCAAGACTGTCCATCAGCCCTTCAAACCGCGCGGTTATCAGCCGCTCTGCGTTCGGAAATGCCTCCGGCGAGAGTATGCCCTCGCGGTCGTCCGAGACCGTGCAGCGGAAGCCGACGGAGGTGAGAACGGGAACCAGCGCGCGGGAGACATGACCGCCGCCGAAAACCAGAACACGTTCGGTTTTGTCGAGCGGCTGAACATAGAACTCGCGCCCTTGGAGCAGATACGTTCCGGGCCCGGCCGGAAGAGCGGGATCGGGGTCCGGAAAGAGAAATTCGCCGCTGCCGTCGGGCAGTATCTCAAAGCACAGCCGGTCCTTGCCGCCCTCCGCAAGGGTGCGCGTATCTCCGTCGGAGGGGGAGATATAACGGAAATGGAGCCTCGCCTCGCCGCCGCACACCATGCCGATGCCGTCCGCGGCGTTTTTATCCAGCGAGTATTTGATAACGCCGCCATGCCTTGCGTCAAGAAAGTCCGCGGCGGCTTTGGCGGCGGAAAGCTCGATCGCTCCGCCGCCGACGGTACCGGCGGACGAACCGTCGGGCAGGACGAGCATACTTGCGCCCGCGCCGCGCGGCACGCTGCCGCAGCTGTCGATAACGGTTATGAGGACTGAGCTCAGA
>CAKSXP010000013.1 GCA_934515035.1 uncultured Oscillospiraceae bacterium | reverse complement strand
CTCAGTCTGTCTCTTGTCCGGCTGCTGTTTCCCTGAACAGCCCGCCCTCCGAGCGAACGAGCCGGATTGTAGCATAGTCCTTCGCGTAAGTCAAGAGGCGTCCCGGCTAAAATGAAAAGCTGTGCAAACGGATCTTCCGTTCGCACAGCCCTTTTATTCTTTAAGTGTAACCGTCTGCTGTCAAGTACGCGCAGCGCTGTCCTTGCGGTTCATCACGCAGTACAGGGTCGCCCTATCACGGCAAGGACCACCGCACAGTGTGGCACGTACAGCTTTTGAAACTTCATCTGCCACGCTTTATCATCGGCACATCACCAAGATTTATGTCATTATGGGTGTCAAGATTTTCATAGCGCAAAGTATCAAACCCCGGCTGTTCGATCGTCAGCGTGAACATTTCCTCCGGAAGATCCCTAAACCAGAAATCACCATAGCTGTCCGTTTCTGTTTTGTATTCCTTTCCGGCTCCTTTCAGCGTACACCGGGCTCCGATAATAACCTCCTTTTCGGTGGGGTCATATATCGTCGCACCGATGAAACGGCCCGGAATATTGATATAATACAATCTGCCCTCAAGTGAGCCATCAACGGCAGGGACCGCATTATCCGGAAGTTCACTTTCGTCGATCACTCTCATTGCATCCGTTGGGCATGCCTCAACACAGCGCGGCAGTTTGTGGCCGTTGTCAAGCAAATGGGCGCAGCCAGTGCATTTCTGCGCGATTTTTTCCGTTTCATTAAAATAGATCGCTTCCAGTGGGCAGGAATCCACACATTTTCCGCAGCCGCTGCATTCATCAGGTGAGATCAGCACCAGGCCGTCCTCCCGCCGCCATATAGCTCCCGCTTCGCAGGCGTCAACACACGGTGCATTTTTACACTGGGCGCACATACGCGAAATATAGTGTATCTTCACCTTGGGAATGGTCCCGCGCACATTCTCCTGAACTTTGCACCAGAACTGGCCAGTCATCGGCTGTGCCGCGGCGTAGGGCCGCCAATCATTGCCGCAATACTCATCCTTGCAGGAAATCTGACAGTTCATACAGCCGGAGCAATGGGAAACATCTATCAAGATCACGTTCATACCTTTGCCTCCTCAAGCATCCATCCTTCAAGGCAAACACCCGCATCCGGATCTACATGCCGCGCGAATGCCTCCGGATAATCGTGCATCCACCCCTCCATCTCTTCGTCCGTCACCTTTTCGACCTCAACAAGGAAGCCGGAAACGGCCATACCGGTCGCGTTCTTACTGGTCGGTTCAGTCGGTGTTATCGTATTTATCGCACCGCCGCGGTCAAGCCACCCGGGGATGATCGGGTCAAGACGGCTGCCGTGGTCAACATAGCAGGTCTTTTCTATCAGCCGCTCTGTCACATAGGCTCCGCACAGAACTATTCCTCGCTCATTATAAACCTTAACGATATCTCCATGCTTTATTCCGCGCATTTCCGCCTCGACAGGGTTCAGCCAGCAGGGCTCATACTGATAGCCGTCCTTGGCACGGATCTTCATAGTCTCGAATTCGCGATTCCAGACAATATCGTCGCATTGGGCGTGCATACGCCAGCGGCCATGGTTGGACATACACAGAAGCGGGTATTTTTTCGCTCGTTCGGAACTTAAGCGCTCGTCGTGGCTCTCGCCTTTCTCTATCCAGTGCGGCACCGGCGGACGTTCAGGATCATCAGGCGTATACTCGGCTATCTGCGTTGAATAGTACTCAAGCTTCCCCGTGGGAGTAGAAAGCGGGTTGTTCTCGGGGTCCTGCCAGAAGTTATACAGTCCGGCAGGCAGCTTTTTGACCTCTTCCGGCTCCTTGCAGGGAACGACGAATATTTTCTTCTCCCGGAACTCTTCCCATGTCATATAATCCTCGCAGCCGGTTGCTTTGTAGAAGAACCGCACTCGTTCCTCCTCGCTGAGATTTCCGGTATAGGCCGCATAATACTCTGGTCCGAGTTTTTCCGCCACTCTTGCGCAGACGTCGAAATCGCTGACGCTTTCGCCAACCGGAGGACAGCAGGGCTCCTCAAGATATATTGAAGTGTAAACGCCCGACGACATGTCGTTTCCAAGATCGTTCATCTCGTGCTTTGTAACAACAGGGAAAATTATATCCGCAAAGTAGCAGTCGTTTTCAAGCCAAGGGTGCTGTGCAACGATCGTTTCGATCGATGGGTCCTGAAATGCCCTTATAGACATGTTTCCGTCGTTCCAGCAGGTCGTCTGGCAGGGGGCGTCCGTCCAGATCATGTGAACGCGCTCGAGTCCGGGCCTCGGATACTGCATTTCCTTGAACTGATACTGCTGCGTCGGATATCGGTAATTATCTCCTATCGGCTGCTGACTGGACGAAAAACACTGAAGTCCGCGCCATTCCGCATGCCCGTCGATTATCGCCTTGTGGATATGGCAGCGCGGAATAAACTGCAACGGCGCTGGAAGCTGTTTGAACAGTTCGATAAGCTCCGGCGCGCGCTGCTTCTGCGCCTCGGTCAGCTGAAAACGTCCCGCAATGTTTATATGCGGTTCAACGTCTCCGTCGACAGGACGCAGTGCATCTGCTATTGCGGTTATCTTCGGCACAAATTTTCCCTGATATGGAACTGGATAATCCTTATTCCAGAGATTCCACTCGATCATCTTTGCCTGGTGTACTCCCGGTCTGCCAAGTCCCTGCATGCCGAGCAGCATGACCTCAAGCCGCGCCGGCTCGGAGGAATACGGGCCGCGGATATAGCATCCGCCGTTTCCGTGGATTATACTGGTCGCTTTCTTTGCCCAATCACGTGCCAGCGCTTTGATAGTCCATTCCTTTACGCCGCATTTCTCGCTGGCCCACTCCGGAGTTTTCGGAATGCCGTCCTCCTCTCCCATTACATACTCGACGAATTTATCGAAGCCATACGCATGCCTGTCGATGTATTCCTTGTCGTACGTTCCCTCGGTCAGCCAGATATACGCTATTGCCAGTTGGAGGGCTGCATCCGTATTTGGAAGTATGGGAATCCATTTGTCTGCATGGACAGCCGCGCCGTAATTGAGATCCGGGCAGACATATACGCTTTTCAAGCCCAGCTCCGTGAGCCAGTAACACAGGCGGCTCGGCATATGACTTACAACGCCTAGCGGAGTCGTCTCCGGATCGCAGCCCCAGAACAGAAGAAGTTCGGAGTTCTGCGCGATATCGGGGTAAAGATTTGTCTGCGGCGCCATCTCACCGACAGGCTCGCAGCCCCAAACGTATTTCGCGCCCCAGAACCAGCCTTCCCATGAGTCCATATTTCTCATCTGGAGCGTATATCCGCCCATAAGAGACAGCAGTCGGTTGGGACAGCCGTGGCTCGGCGCAACATTTTTTCCTTCCCCGTGCATATCCGCCTCGCAGAGAACAGCCTCGGGCCCATAGGTCGCCTTCATGCGTCTGAGCTCATCGGCAACGATCTGCGTTGCCTCATCCCACGAGATACGGACATACTTGCTCTTTCCTCTGTTCTGCGGATTGCGCTCGCCGTTTGGATCCCAGTCAACGCGCTTGAGGGGATACATTACGCGGTTCGGTGAATATACTCGGCTCTTGTATCCAAGTCCAAAAGGCGTTATGGTAACGCGGTTCGGCGGAGAAAAGGTCTTTCCCCTGGCCTCTATCTTCCACGGGTTATGCGTTTCCTTCAGCGATTCATCATATGTATAGGGACGGATGCGGATCATTTTGTCGTTCTTGCTGTCCACAAGGCACGGGCCACCACTCTCCGGTCCCATGAGGCTGAAGCTTATTATGTTCTGCTTGTCAGGAATGAATTTGCTGCTCATATTTTCCTCCAAAAAGGTCTGGACATATCATGCCTGGACTGATAAAATAATTCTATCTTTTAATAATTGTATTATATTACATATGAACATAAAAAGCAACTGTTTTGTTTTGTTGGCAAAAAGTTCATTCGTTTGTATTGTAACAAAAATATCTTGACCTTGGAATTGTTCCAAGGTGTAGGATTATGTCGATATTATTCTGGATACTTATTCTTCAATATTTCAACCATTTATAATCTAACAGGAGGAGTGACTAGGATTGGAAAAGGTATACACAAACCTAACTACCGGCGGTCCCATTTCTGTCTATGTTGAAGACGGAAAGATCACCCGCATCCGCCCTCTGCAGGTTCCCGAGGAGGATTATCCCAAGGCCTGGACAGTTGAGGATAAAAACGGAAAGAAGTATTCCCCGCCAAAGGCCATGCGTGTCGCGCAAAACATAATGGCGGAAAAGAACAGGCTTTATTCCGAGGATCGCATCCTCTATCCTATGAAGCGCGTTGACTGGGATCCAAACGGAGAACGCAACCCTCAGAACCGCGGAATTTCCGGCTATGAACGCATTTCCTGGGACGAAGCCGCGACCATTATTGCAAACGAAATCAACCGCATCGCTCCCCGCAGAGAAGACGGCACCTTTGACGGTCACGCCATTACCGCTCTGACAGGATCTCACCACAACTGGGGCATTGTCGGATACAAAATGGCTCCGTTCGGGCGATTTTTCTCCATGCTCAACTATACCCCAATTCTGGACAATCCCGACTCCTGGGAAGGCTGGATGTGGGGCGCACCCCATATGTATGGTTTCTACTGGCGTCTCGGGCAGCCGGAGCAGTTTGACCTGCTGCAGGATGCTTTCAAAAACACCGACATGGTCGTGTTCTGGTCCAACGACCCCGACTCCACCCACGGCATCTATTCCGGGCAGGAATCCAACATCTGGCGCGTCTGGATGAAGGAAATGGGCATGAAATGCGTTTTTATTGATCCGTTCTACAACTATACCAATGCCGTCATGGACGGCACCTGGTTTGCTCCGCGGCCCGGCACGGACACGGCTCTTGCCGCAGCGATCGCCTATCAGTGGATCATTGACGATACATACGATCATTTCTACATAGAAAACCGTACCATCGGCTTCGACGAGTTCAAGACCTACATTCTCGGCGAAGAGGACGGAATTCCAAAAACCCCCGAATGGGCCGGTGAAAAGTGCGGTATTCCTGCCCGCCGTATCCGTGCACTTGCCAAAGAATGGGCCTCCAAGCGTGTGGCATTGGCCGGCGGCGTTCGCGGAGGTGAAGGCTCCGCCTGCCGCACCGCCTATGGCACCGAGGAAGCACGCATGCTGATCGCCCTCGCCGCAATGCAGGGCTTCGGTAAGCCCGGCGTGTCCATTTGGGGTACTACGATGGGCGCTCCCGCCGACTACACCTGGTTTCCCGGCTACGCCGAACCAGACTCCCAGATGGGCAAATCCCGCGCCGCAGATATCAAGTATCCAGGATCAAGCGTAAAGCAGCGCCTATACCGTCTAAATTATCCCGAGGATATAATGAACGGAAGCGGCGAGTTTATCGGCGACGGTTTCTGCGGACAAAGTCTTGCTCAGCAGTTCAATCATCACGAGTATCCCATCGAGGGTCCCGTCAAAATGCTGTGGCGCTACGGCGGATCCTTTATGGGCACCATGACCGAAACCAACCGTTATGTCCAGCTTTACCGCCACTGCGGCGAAAATCAGCTTGACTGCGTTATCAACCAGGACTGCTGGTTTGGCGGTGAAGCCAAATACGCCGACCTCATTCTGCCTGCCTGCACCAACCTTGAGCGCAATGACCTTGGCGAATGGTCCGTTGGCGGCGGCTATACTACCCACGCGCACATAGGAAACAACTGGCGTGTTATCGTCCGCGAACAGAAGTGCGTCGAGCCTCTCGGAGAGAGCAAATCAGACTATGAGATTTTCCAGGAGGTCGCAAAAAAACTCGGTGTCTGGGAACAGTATACCGACGGTGGAAAAACCGAGGACGATTGGGCGGAAGCCTATTGGAACCTTTCCGAGCTCTCCAAGCGCTGCAGTTGGGAGGAGTTCAACAGGAAGGGCTACTACATAGTTCCCGTTCCCGAGGACTACGAGCCTCATGTCGCATTCCGTTGGTATTACGAAGGCCGCGACTGCGATACGCAGGACTATTTGAACGTCAATATTAAAACCGAAAACTATATGAATACAATGGAGCCCACGGAAAATTCCAAGAAGCTGGGAACCTATTCCGGCAAACTGGAGTTTGCCAGCGAAAGTCTGAAAGATCTTTCGCCTGACGACGAAGAGCGCCCTCCTGTACCGCACTATATCCCGTCGTGGGAAGGTCACGAGACCGAGCTTTACAAAAAGTATCCTCTTCAGATTATCTCGCCGCACCCGCGCTTCAGCTTCCATACTCACTATGATACTCATGCAAGCTGGATCGATGAAATTCCCTGCCACCGTATGATCATCGACGGTTATGCATACTGGGTTGCCCGCATAAATCCCGAGGACGCAAAGGTTCGCGGCATTAAGACAGGCGACATTATCGAGCTCTACAATGACCGCGGCAGCGTTCTTTGTGCGGCAGATGTCACGTATCGCGTTCCTGTCGGCGTAATGCACTCCTACGGCTGCTCCGCCAAGTACGACCCCATAACTACGGAAACCGGCGCCACCGACCGCGGCGGCTGTGTCAACATTCTCACGAGCAAGCGATGGCTCTCCAAGAATGTTCCCGGTATGGCTCCGAACTCCTGCCTCATCGAGTGCAGAAAGTGGGACTGCTGAGTCCGCCGAACTTTTTCCCTGTATCGGGAGACTAAAAAGTTTTGAAAGGAATGAATCAATTGCCTAAATATGGTTTTATAATTGATGTCGATCGCTGCAATGGATGCTACAGCTGTTTTCTCGCCTGCAAGGACGAATGGATCGGCAATGACCACGGCGAGCTCGGTGCCGCTACATCCGAGGGGATGAGCCTGATGCGGGTTAAGGAGATCGAATACGGCACAGACAACAAGGTCAAGGTCGATTACATCCCAATCCCCTGTCAGCACTGCAAAAATGCGCCTTGCGTCGCAAAGCGTCCCGATGCTTTCTACACGCGCGGGGACGGTCTCGTTATTCTTGACCCCTCCAAAAGTGCAGACAAAGCTCTTGTTGCCGCCTGCCCTTATGGCTGTGTTATCTGGAATGACCAATCCGGTATTGCGCAGAAATGCAATGGCTGCGCCCACATGCTCGACGCCGGAGAAAAGCAAACCCGCTGCAGCGAGTGCTGCCCCAATCAGGCCCTCATCTTCGGCGATTTGGACGATCCCGGCAGCGAAATCTCCAGATTTGCGGCCGAGCACGCCGATGAACTGGAGGATTTTCAGCCGGCTTTCAACGCCGATCCCGGTGTAAAGTACATGTACCTGCCGAAGCCCTTTATCTGCGGCGAGGTGCTCGTTGACGGGGAATGCTTCAAAGGCGCGAAAGTCACCGCAAAGTGCGATGAATGCGGAACTGTCTTTGAGACCGTCAGCGACTTCCTCGGCGATTTTGAGATTCAGGGGCTGCCCAAGAACAAACCGTTCACTGTTACCATCGAAGCGGAGGGCTATGAAACTGTCAATCTCGCCTGCCGCACTATGGCTGCTGTGAATCTGGGCGAGATCCGCCTTGAAAAATAAGATTTATTATTTGCATTCGGCGCAGCCCCGCTTTCAACTGCGGGGCTGCGAAACCTTGAGTACATATAATTCACCAGTATATAGCAAGAAATTGCACATGGAGACATACTAAAATGGAAATGAAAAATGCAGTCATAATCGACGGCTGCCGCACGGCAGTCGGCTCCTTCGGCGGTTCGCTCCGTCCTCTGAGCGCATATGATCTTGCGTGCGCCGTCATGCAGGGCGAGCTCGACCGCACCGGTATTGATCCGAAAGAGATAGACGAGGTCATTATGGGCCAGTGCCGTCAAACCTCCGACGAGCCAAATATAGCCAGAGTTGCGGCTCTCAAGGTCGGTATCCCGGAAAGTGCTTCCGCCCACACTGTCATGCGCCAGTGTGCTTCCGGCATGACCGCTGTTCAGAACGGCGCTATGCAGATCATGACCGGAGTTTCCGATGTCGTCCTTGCCGGCGGGACCGAAAGCATGTCAAACGCCGTTTTTTACCTCCGTAATGCCCGCTGGGGCGTAGGTACCGGCAACACACAGCTTGTCGACGCCGTTACCGAAGGCCAGTTCAAAAGCCAACCGGAAGAGATGTACGGACGCTACAACATGGGTGCGACCGCGGAAAAGGTTGCGGAGCAGCTCGGCATCACACGCGAGGAGCAGGACGCGTTCTCCCTTGACTCCCAGCGCAAAGCGATCGCTGCCATTGACAGCGGAAAATTTGCCGATGAAATCGTCCCCTTGACCGTGCCTCAGGGCCGCAAGAAGCCCCCCATCGTCTTTGACACCGATGAGTTCCCCAAGCGCGATACCAGCGGGGAAAAAATGGCGAAGCTGAAGCCCTGCTTCAATATTGATACTGCCGATGACGGCCGCCTGTTCAACTCCAGCGAGTTGACCGGCACTGTCACTGCCGCCTCATCCTCCGGACGCAACGACGGAGCCTCCGCCATGCTGCTCATGAGCGAGGACAAGGCAGAGCAGCTCGGTCTCAAGCCCATGGCAAAGATTATCGGTATGGGTACCGCGGGATGCGACCCAAGGACAATGGGACTCGGCCCCGTATACGCCGTTCCCAAAGCTCTCAGGATGGCCGGTCTCACGATTGACGACATCCAGCTCATAGAGCTGAACGAGGCCTTTGCCGCACAATCTCTCGGCTGCATCAAGCTGCTCGGCTGGGAGAATAAGATGGATATCATCAACGTCAACGGCGGCGCAATTGCCCTTGGGCATCCTGTCGGATCGTCCGGCTGCCGCATTCTCGTAACCCTGATGCACGAGATGAAGCGCCGCGGCCTCAGATACGGCCTCGCAACGCTGTGCATTGCCGGCGGCATGGGTCAAGCTACAGTTATTGAAATGTGCAATTGATGCAAAATCTGCTTTTAAACAAATATAGGAGTGTTCGATCATGTCCAAGACAAATAAGATAATGATCCAGTGCTGCATGTGCGGCGCCGGAACAAAAAAAACACAGGCGCCGACCGTCCCCTACACGCCCGAGGAGATCGCCCGCCAGGTCGTTGACGTCGCAAAAGCCGGTGCTTCCATCGTGCATATACATGTTCGTGAGGACAAGGAAGTTGACGGTGTTATGCAGATTGGCTACAAGTCTATGAGCCTGGCCAAGTTTACCGAAACCGTCCAGCTCTGCCGAAAGTACTGCACCGAAGCTGGCGTCGATGTCATCATCAACCTCACCACTTCCGGCGGCGAATACGAAGATTACAAGCGTCTTCAGCATCTTGGCGCTCTCAAGCCGGAGATGTGCTCCTTTGACCCCAACACCATTAACTGGTCCAACAGCTATATCTTTGAAAACAGCCCGCGCTTCCTGAACCTGCTGTCCCAGGAAGTTGTGAAGCAGGACGTCAAGCCTGAATTCGAAGTATTCGATACCGGCCATATCGACTCTGTCATGTACTATGTTAACAAATGGAACATCCCGCAGCCGCCTCATATCCAGTTCATAATGGGCGTCGGCGGATCCATGCCGGGAACCGCTGAGAATCTCGGCTTCCTCGTTGACCGTCTGCCTGAAGGCGCTACATGGTCCGTTTCCGGCATCGGCAAAGCTCATATGCCCATGATGCTCGCCGGACTGGCGCTCGGCTGTGATGGTCTGCGCGTCGGCCTTGAGGACAACGTGATGTACGGCAAGGACGAAAACGGCAACAAGATAATTGCCACCAACGTCATGCTGGTCGAACGCGCCGTTGCTCTTGCAAAGCTTGCGGGGCGCGAGATCGCCACTGCTCAGGATGCGCGTGAAATTCTTGGAATAACCCGCAATTGTCTGCGCGACGAAGGCTGATATGATCGTTGAGTCCAAAGTAGATGTGCGCTATCCGGACTGCGACGCAATGGGTATCGTACACCACGCAATATACCCGTACTGGTATGAAATAGCCCGTATGGATTTCTTCGCCGCATGCGGTTACCCGTATACTTATACTCATGCCTATGGCGTTGACCCGGCTATGGTGAGCCTTGAGCTTAAATATCATGCACCTGTCCGCTATCCGGAAACTGTCACTATTCACACGCGTGCGGTTTTCTGCGCCCCCAAGAAGCTGAAGCTGCACTACACCGTTCAAATGAAGGATAGTGAGACAATTGCAGCAGAGGCCGTCAGCTTCCATATCTGGACAGGTCCGGATATGCGCTCCTACGACCTTGAAAAGAATCTGCCCGAGGTTTATAAGGCCATTTCAGACGCTGTTGAAGGATAACAGGCTGCTATTCTTCCCTGCGGCTGAATTCCTCAATACCTGAACGAACTCAAAGCTCCGATGCTGTATGCATCGGAGCTTTCTTTTTGCTGTGCATGCGCAAAGTGTACTTTACTTGTCTAAATAAAATTCCCGCTCTATATTGACACATGGAACTTTTAATGTTATTCTGAAAAAGAGTTTTGTGGGATAAAGTATATTTGAACTGAACAGGTAAATTTTATCCCTCGAAATCATTAACGCACATTGAAAACACCAACTTTCCAGTTGGAGTTTTTTTATGCGTTTATACTGGAGGAATGAGAAATGAAAAAAAGTAACAGTAAAGCAATCACATCAATTATCGGATGCCTCGTTGTGCAGCTCTGCGTCGGCATACTCTATCTTTGGAGTGCCCTGCGCGCGGACATCGTCAAGTCATTTGACTGGAGCGCCAGCGCGGCAGGAATGGTTTCGTCTTACATGATCTTCGCCTTCGTTTTCGGCAACCTCATCGGCGGCATCATCAATGACAAAAAAGGGCCAAAGCTCACCTGCATACTCGGCGTTATTCTCTTCTCAGCCGGTGTCGCTCTCACGGCGCTTCTCACCAGCTCTACCATCTGGATGCTGAACATTACTTACGCTATAATGGCTGGTCTCGGCTCCGGCTTTGCATACGGTGCCTGCATCTCCTGCATCCAGAAATGGCTTCCGCACAAGCGCGGCCTGGCCTCCGGTCTGGCATGCAGTGCCTTTGGTCTTTCCACCGTCATCTTTACGCCCGTTTCCACCGCTCTCATGGATGTTTTCCGCAATACTGACGGAATAGTCAACTTTACGCCCGTTTTCCTTATCCTTGCCGGCGTTTTTGCCGTTCTCGGCATCGTCGCCTGCTTCTTCATCTCCCTTCCGGATGATGCCTACATTGCCGGTCTTAACCTGCCGAAGGCTGCGATTTCCGGCAACGTAAACTACACTCTGCCCCAGGCTATGAAAAAGCCCGCATTCTGGGCTCTGTTCTTCTCCATCTTCTTCATCAACGGAACCTGGAATCTGTGTGTTCCCCTCATCAAGGATCTCGGTATCGTCCGCGGACTGACTCCCTCCGTTGCTGTTGCCTGCGTCTCCTTTACCGGCATTACCAATGCGGCCGGACGTCTTATCATGGCCTCTCTGTCCGATAAGGTCGGCAGAAGCAACACCATGCATATTCTCTGCATCATAACGCTCATTGGCGCTGTCCTCATGACGTTCATTACCGGATACGGATACTTTGTCACCATTGCGCTGATCGCCTTTGCATACGGCGGCCCCTCCGCTCTTAACGCCGCTCTCTGCACCGACCTGTTTGGGCCCAAGAATTCCGGTTCCAACTACGGAGTAGCAATGACCGCGCTCGGATTCAGTTCCATATTCTTCAACTTCATTGCAAACAATATCATCAAGGCTTCTGTCGATGTATCCGCCGGTACTGCAACAGGCATTGCCGCGACCTTCATTATGGGCGCCGTCACCGCCATTATCCCCGTTTTTCTCATGATCTATATAGATCGTTATCTTAAAAAACGCAGCACCGAAACCGTCTGACATATAACAATTTTTCAAAATAAAATTATTAATATCTACGATTTCCATTGACAGCTATTTTCAATCTGTTTATTATATAATAAATTATATTTATAAAGGTGTGTTAACGTGGATATTCACCAGCTTAAATATTTTATATCCGTCGCACAAACTCTGAACTTCTCAGAAGCTGCACGGCGTAACGGCATAACTCAGCCCTCAATAAGTCATCACATTGTTGAGCTCGAGCGTCAGCTTGGCTGCCAGCTTTTCATACGCAGCCGCCGCAATGTTGTTATAACAGAGCAGGGCCGTGCATTTCTTCCTTATGCGGTTGAAATTGTCGATACGGCCGAAAAGGCAGCATTCCAGCTTCAGAAGTTTGAGAGCGGAGCAATGGGGCATGTTTCAATTGCCTCACTGACCACCTCGAGCCAGGTCCTTTCACACTGTCTCGAGGTGTTTTCCGCTCGTTACCCAAACATCACAACAGATATTACTTTCACATCCGGAAGAAGCCAGGTAATGGCGATGAACGAGACCAAATACGACTTCCATTTCGCCGTTGAGGAAATGATCCCGGCAGGCGACAGTTTCGAACATCTGAACACCATAACAGATCATCTCTGTGTCGCCTTTCATGACTCGAACCCGCTGGCAGAAGAGGAACTGGACTTTTCAAGGCTTCGGGATCAGCGCTTCATATCCGTATCCGAAAACGACGGCCCGGCTCTATATAAGGAGATCATGAAAGTCTGTCACGCCCGCGGATATAAGCCGCGCACATTCCATCAGTTCGACCGCGCGGAGGCCGTACTGCTTTCCGTGAGCGCCGGTCTCGGCATTTCGATCATTCCGGAGGCACTGACCAAGGTTTTCTACTCGGACCACTGCGTATTCAAGCGGATCGATGGCGACGACGCCTTGCGTCAATATGTCGTTGCCTGGCGGCGCGATATATCAACGCCCGCCGCAAGGCTCTTTCTCGACGTTGTCAGGGAACTGTATCCTCAGTCATGATCTCGCGCAGGGCCGCAACAGCCTTGCGTTCCAGCCGCGAGACCTGGACCTGGGAAACGCCAAGCACACGTGCCGCCGAATCCTGCGTCATTCCATGGAAAAAGCGCAGGGCTATTACCTTTTGCTCGCGCTCGGGAAGTCGGGCTATCGATTCGGCCAGGGCGACGCGCTCAATGACCCGCTCCTCCTGTCCGTAGTCGCCGAGCACATGCTCCAGCGTGAAGCCTTCCTCGCCGGTCTCCTTTTGCAGCGATTCAGCCGGTCCGGTCGCCGTCTCGGCCGTCGCTATATCTTCAATGCTCAGCCCGGTATCGGCCGACAGCTCCGAAAGAGTCGGTTCCCTGCCAAGGCTCTGTTCAAGCCTCAAACGCGCGCTCCTGATAAGGAACGCGCGTTCTTTTATGCTCCGGCTGACCTTGACACTGCCGTCGTCGCGCAGAAAACGGCGTATCTCTCCGGATATCTTCGGAACGGCATATGTTGAAAACTGCGTGCCGAAGCTCTCGTCAAAGCCGCTCACGGCCTTCAGAAATCCGACACAGCCCAGCTGATAAAGATCATCGGGGTCTACTCCCCTTCCGAAATACCGCCGGGCAACGCTCCAGATGAGTCCGGAGTTCTCAACGACAAGGCGCTGGGCCGCGTCCCTGTCGCCTTCCCTTGCCGCCCTCAGAAGTTCAAGCTTCTCATCCATCAGCGCACATTTGCCCTCGGCACGATATGCCGTGTCATGATGACCGTTGTTCCCTTTCCGACCGTCGAGCGGACGCGCAGCGAATCCATGAAGCTCTCCATGATCGTAAATCCCATTCCGCTGCGATCATCTCCGCCGGTGGTAAACATCGGCTCTCTGGCCCTGTCAATGTTTTCAATGCCGCGTCCCCAGTCCCTCACGGTGATCTCCGCCACGTTCCCCGCGAGCAGCCGCGCTTTTATCTGCACCTTGCCGACCGTTTCCGGGTATGCATGGACAATACAGTTTGTGACGGCCTCGCTGACCGCAGTTTTTATATCTCCCAATTCTTCCATATTGGGATCCAGCTGCGCCGCAAAGCAGGCGACCGCCGCCCTCGCGAATCCCTCGTTGGCGCTTTTTGACGGGAACTCGAGCTTTATGTAGTTTTTTACCTCCACTATTTTACACCTCCGCCTACAGTAATGCGCACAATGCGGTCTATTCCCGACGCGTCTATCACGCGCAGCGGCTGTACGGACGGATTTTCGACCCAGGCCCGTCCTCCCATCTGGTTCAGCCGCTTTGCTATTTTCAGGATCACCGCAATACCTGACGAATCCATAAATGTCAGTCCGGACATATCCACAGCGCAGTCGCGCGGGAGATATTCGTCTATCATCTGCTCGATTCTGCCCATTGCCGAGCGAGCTTCATGATGATCCAGCTCTCCCTGAAGATACAGGTTCAGTCTGCCGTCGCGATACGATGAGAGCACTTTCATCGAGAAACGCCTCCCTCTGTCTACAAAATAAAAAACAGCATGTACGAAGGCTCGTACATGCTGTTATTGTATATTGTATCAGGCGCGTTGTTTGTCGTAATCCGGGGTCTGAGGCGGATTTCAGAGATTTGCAAGACTCTCCTTCAGATTCTCGATAAGCGCTTCGAGCTTTGCCTTCTTTTCACGCTCGGCATTGACGATATTCTCGGGCGCTCGGCTGACAAAGTTCTCGTTGGCAAGCTTTGCATTCTGTCCGGCCAGATCCTTCTCCGCCTTGGCAAGCTCTTTCTGTATGCGTGCGCGTTCTTTTTCAAGATCGACAAGCTCTGCCATGGGCATAAACATCTTTGCCTCATCCGTGACGACACAGACCATGCCGTCTGTATTCTCTGGTGCGTCGCGCCTTACCTCGATCTCACCGGCATAGGCAAGCTTGGACATATAGGCCTTGCCGCTGACGAATATTTCGGGCTTTCCGGTGGCGACTATGAGATGAGGACGCTTGTTTGCGGGAACATTCATCTCCGCGCGGCGGGAGCGCACAGCCTTGATCGCATCCATAACTATCTCGAAGGCAGCCTCATTCTCGGGGAACGAAAGGCTCTCTTCAAACTTCGGATAGTCCTGGATCATAAGCGCCTCGCCCTCGTGCGGCAGTGCCTGCCATATTTCCTCGGTTATGAACGGCATAAACGGATGAAGTATTTTAAGTATCTCCGTCAGGACATAGAGCAGCACCTTCTGCGCGCCGATCCTGGAGTTCTCGTCCTCACCGTTAAGGCGCGGCTTTGTCAGCTCGATATACCAGTCACAGAAGCTGTCCCAGATGAAATCATATATCTTTCCGGCGGCGATGCCGAGCTCGAACTTATCGATGTTCTCGCAGACCTCGCCGGCAAGGCTGTTGAACTTGGAAAGGATCCATTTGTCCTCAAGCTCAAGCTTTTCGGGAAGCTCGTTTTTGTCGATGGTCAGATTCATCATCACAAAGCGGGATGCGTTCCAGATCTTGTTGGCAAAGTTGCGCATCGCCTCACAGCGCTCCGGGAAATAACGCATATCGTTTCCGGGGCTGTTGCCCGTTATGATATTAAAGCGGAGCGCATCGGCGCCATAGGTATTGATGACCTCGATCGGATCGACACCGTTGCCGAGCGATTTGCTCATCTTGCGTCCCTGGGCGTCACGGATAAGGCCGTGGAACAGCACAGTGGAAAACGGCTCTCTGCCCATATGCTCCATGCCGGAGAATATCATTCGTGCGACCCAGAAGAATATGATGTCATAGCCGGTCACAAGAACGCTGGTCGGATAGAAATATTCGAGATCCTCGGTCTTTTCGGGCCAGCCGAGAGTGGAAAACGGCCAGAGCGCGGATGAGAACCAGGTATCCAGAACGTCGGGGTCGCGCTCGATATTCCCGCTGTGGCAGTGCTCGCACTCGGTCGGATCATCACGGGACACCGTCACATGACCGCAGTCGGCACAATACCACGCGGGGATCTGGTGGCCCCACCAGAGCTGACGGGAAATGCACCAGTCATGAGCGTTTTCCATCCAGTTGAAATATGTCTTTGAGAAGCGTTCGGGCACAAACTTGATGCGGCCGTCGCGCACGACTTCCATCGCCTCTTCGGCCAGCGGAGGCATTTTGACGAACCACTGCGCGGAGATTATCGGTTCAACATCGGTGCCGCAGCGATAGCAGGTGCCGACATTATGCTGATGCTCCTCGATCTTTTCGAGCAGGCCCAGCTCCTGAAGATCCGCGACAATGGCCTTACGCGCCTCATAGCGGTCAAGTCCCTCGTACTTTCCGCCGAGCTCGTTGACCTTTCCGTTATCATCCAGAACGCGGATGCACTCAAGATTATGACGCAGACCGACCTCAAAGTCGTTCGGGTCGTGGGCGGGCGTCATCTTGACGCAGCCGGTGCCGAACTCCATATCGACATACTCGTCTGCAACAATGGGTATCTCGCGGTTGACAAGCGGGAGAATGCACTTTTTCCCGACTATATCCCTGTACCGCTCGTCATTCGGATTGACCGCAACGCCGGAGTCTCCGAGCATCGTCTCGGGACGGGTCGTTGCAACGATGACATAGCGCCCCTCTTCACCGACTATCGGATACTTGATATGCCACATATGTCCGGGCTTGTCCTTGTATTCGACCTCTGCGTCCGAAAGCGCCGTCGTGCAGTGCGGGCACCAGTTGATTATCCTGCTTCCTTTGTAGATAAGTCCTTTTTCATAAAGGCTGACAAACACCTCGCGCACGGCTTTGGAGCAGCCCTCGTCCATGGTGAAGCGCTCTCTGTCCCAGTCGCAGGAACAGCCAAGGGTCTTGAGCTGTTCAACTATCCTGCTGCCGTATTTATTCTTCCACTCCCAGACGCGCTCCAGGAATTTTTCGCGGCCGAGATT
>CAKSXP010000012.1 GCA_934515035.1 uncultured Oscillospiraceae bacterium | reverse complement strand
GTCATCAGTTTACTGATGACCGCCTGTTTTGTTATTCCAGAGGGACGTTTTCATATGTCTCAAGACAAAGCCCCGCGGGCTCCGCGCCCAGAAGGAGAGCTTCCTTCCGGGCGTGGGTCAGCTGCTTTATGCGGTGTTCAAGGCGAAGCGCATCGCCTTTTCCGGAACAGCTCCACGCGCGTTCAAGGCGCAGCGGACGGTGGGAGTGGGTATACTTTGCGCCTTTTCCACCTTTTCCGCAATGCTCGGCATAGCGGCGCGAAAGATCCGTTGTAATGCCCGTATAAAGGCTGCCGTCCTCGCAGCGCAGGATATAGACGAAGTATGTCATTTGTGCTCTCTGCCCCCGCCGGAGACGCCCGCGCGCATTATGGACGCCGGTCCGTTTGTGTTATTTCATCTTTCCCAGCATCTCGCCGATCATACGTCCGCCGATGATGCTGTATCCGAAGGCGTGGCCGCTCATGCCGAAGTGATAGGTATCGCCGTCGACGTTGCCGGAACCGTCGTTGCCCGCGGAATAGAGTCCGGGAATGGGGGTTCTGTTCTCGTCGAGGACCTGATAGTTGTGGTCGCAGCGGATGCCGCCCCAGGTGAAGAGCAGGTCAACGCCGGTCTTGACGACATAGTAGGGCGCGGTGTCGATGGGGGTCATGTACTTGGGAGCCTTGCCGAACAGGCTGTCGTGATTGACGGCGCAGTCGTGGTTATAAAGCTCGATCTCCGCCTTGATGACGTCCACGGGGGCGCCGACAAAGTCCGCGGCTTCCTCGAGGGTATCGACGATACGGAGCTCGCCGTCCGCGATGCAGTCCTCTATGTCCTTGTCCCACTTGGTGATGTCTCTGCCGGGGCCGGGGTTGAGCTTTGCATACTCATACAGGGAATCGACTATGTTCTTGCCGAGGATGGCATAGGCGACCTTCTGCGGCTGCATGGACACAGTGTTGACGCCGAGACCGAGGTCATAGACGACCGTCTCGTCGCAGAAGCGCTCGCCGCGCTTGTTGAGCCAGATGCAGTCGGGCTCGCTTATGAGCAGGGACACCATGGAGGTCTTGCTCGTGATGTTGGGAGCGCCGCCGGCGATGGCCGCGTTCCAGTCCTTCAGTCCGCCGGCCTCGAGCAGCATGCGGACACCGTCGCCGGTGGGACGCTGGCCGTGGAGATAGAGATATTCATTGGCGTCATAGGACGGGAAGAAGAACTTGAGAAGCTCGTTGTTTCCGGCAAAGCCGCCCGTGCAGACAAGAACGTTCTTTGCATCGACGCGGATCTCTTCTCCGTCCTCGGTCTCGGCCAGAGCGCCGACCGCGCGGCCGTTTTCCATTATGATCTTCTTGCCCGGAGTACGGGTCAGGGCGGTTCCGCCGAGACGCTTGAACTCCTTGATGAGAGCGGTCATAACGGCGGTGCCGGTGGAAGTCGGGGGAGCGACCTTGTGATAGACGAAGGGGTACTGTCCGGTGTAGTGGGGAACGACGGTCACGAACTCAACTCCGAGATCGTGGAGCCAGCCGATAGTGTCGCCGGAGAGGTGGAGCAGCTTGCGGTTGAGACGGGGATCGGCCAGCCAGTGGCTGTATTCCATTGCGGATTTAAACATTTTGTCTTCGTCCGCGTCGATACCCATCTGCTTCTGGACATAGCTTCCGACGGCCGCCAAACCCATCGGGAAAAAGCCGTTTCCGCCGAGCGCGTTGTTCTTCTCGAGAATAACGACGTTGGCGCCCTGCTGCAGCGCGGCGACGCCCGCTGCAATGCCGGCGGTACCGCCGCCGACAATTACAAGATCTGTCTGGTAGTTTTTCAAAGTATTTCCTCCTGTTCATACTTCATTGCGGGTGAAAAACCTGTTTTTGCCGCCAAATCTGCTACGAGACGGCAAAAGCGGGGTTGACCGGCGGCAGGGGTCCAGCCCTCGCCAGTCTAATAGTGCTATTTTAATATTGTTATGCTCCGTTGTCAATCGCAAGCTTTTCCGGCGGTATATTATCGAGCGGACCGTATGTGCAGACGGCGCGGGCGGAAGTCTTGACATCGTGCCGCAGAGAGAATAAAATTCCGGGGTAGGCTGACGGGAGGAGGCAATACCCGTGACGGAGAGAAAAAATGATTTTACGCAGGGGAAAATGTCCGTGAACATTCTCCGGATGTCACTGCCGATGACACTGGCGCTGCTGATAAATGTTCTGTACAGCGTGGTAGACAGAATATACATCGGACATATGCCCGGAGAGGGCAGCCTTGCCCTGCCGGGGATAGGAGTGGCCTTCCCCGTGATAACGATAATCAGCGCGTTCCAGAACCTGTGTTCCTCCGGCGGCGCGCCGCTGTGCTCGATCGCGCGCGGCCGGGGCGACGACAAAAGGGCGGAGCTCATTCTCGGCAATTCATATATGCTGCTGGTGATCTTCGGAGTCGTGCTGACGGTGCTGGGACTTGCGGTCAAGGCGCCGGTGCTGCGCCTGATCGGCGCGTCGGAAGAAACCTTTCCCTACGCGGACAGCTATCTTACGATATATCTGTTCGGGACCGTGTTCGTCATGACCGGACTCGGCATGAACCCGTTTATCAACTCTCAGGGCTTTGCAAGGACGGGTATGCTGACGGTGCTTCTCGGCGCGGCGGTCAATATCATACTCGACCCCGTTTTTATCTTTGTGCTGGACATGGGCGTGCAGGGCGCGGCTCTGGCGACGGTCATCGCACAGATGTGCTCGGCCGTCTGGGTCCTGCGCTTTCTGACGGGCAGGACCGCGATCCTGAAGCTGAAACGCGAGAATCTGCGTCTCCGTGCGGAGGTCGTCAAAAAGACGCTGGCTCTGGGTGTGACCGGATTTACCGTTGCCGTTACGAACTGTGCGGTGTCCACGGTATACAACGCCTCGCTGCTGCGTCTCGGCGGAGATGCGTATGTCAGCGTGATGACGGTCATAAACTCCATACGCGAAATAGTGCAGACCCCGGTCAACGGCGTATCCAGCGGCGCACAGCCGGTACTGAGCTACAATTACGGCGCGGGAGAGCCGAAGCGCGTACGGCAGGGGATAACCTGCATAACCGTGATGGTGCTGTGCTATACGGGCGCGGCAACGGCGATAGCGGAGCTGTTTCCCCGCACTTTCATACGCATTTTTATCTCCGACCCCCATATAGCGGAGATCGGCGCGCCGGCCGTTAGGATATTCTTCTGCGCGTTCGCGGCAATGGCTTTCCAGATATCCGGCCAGTGCACGTTCACGTCGCTTGGCAGAGTCAAGCAGGCGATATGCTTTTCCATACTCCGCAAGGGGATAATCGTCATCCCGCTGGTGTTCATCCTCCCGATGATAGTATCTCCCGCCGTGAACGGCGTTTTCTGGGCGGAGCCCATCTCCGACATTGTCGGCGGAGGCATCTGCTATACGACCATGATGCTCACCGTCTGGCGCGAGATGAAGCGCGCGGAGGTGCACTGACAGCTTCTCAGCCGGTAAAAAGGGAAATTTTAGCGGGGCAAATTCGGCAAATTATCTTGACGAAACGCATCGAATATAATACTATATAGTATATAGAGAAAACCTTTTGCAACTGACGGAAAGGCGGGCAAAACCGCAGGGGAGCAAAAGGAATATTGAGTCGACCGTCTGGGCAGTCCTGTTTTTTAACTAAATAGGACTGCCATTTTTTATGGAGGCTGAAGAATGAAAAAAATTGCGATCATTATGGGCAGCGACAGCGACCTTCCGGTCCTTGAGAAGGCAATGTCCACGCTCGATGAGTTTTCCGTTCCCTATGAGGTACATGTCTACTCCGCGCACAGAACGCCGGAGCAGGCAAAAGCTTTTGCCGAAGCCGCGCGTGAAAACGGCTTTGGCGCAATAATCGCGGCAGCGGGCAAGGCGGCGCATCTGGCCGGAGCTCTGGCGGCCAATACGACACTGCCTGTAATAGGCATTCCGGTAAAGGCCTCCGTTCTCGACGGCATGGATGCGCTTTTATCGACCGTGCAGATGCCTTCCGGCATACCGGTAGCCACCGTTGCGATAGACGGGGCGCAGAATGCCGCGCTTCTGGCCGTTCAGATGCTCGCAATAAACGATGCAGAGCTTGCCCGCCTTCTCGATGAGTCGAGAAAGGCCGAGCGTGAAAGGGTCCTTGAAAAGGACGCCGCCATATCCGGAAAATATGAGAGGGGTAATTGAGAATGAAAAACTCGCGTTCAGAGAGCTATGCCGCCGCAGGCGTCGACATCACGGCCGGATACAGAGCGGTCGAACTGATGAAAAAGCATATCGCCCGCACGATGACGAGCGGAGTCGTCTCCGATATCGGCGGTTTCGGCGGCCTTTTTGAGCTTGACGTAAAGGACATGAAGCACCCCGTCCTTGTAAGCGGAACGGACGGCGTCGGCACCAAGCTCAAGCTTGCCTTTATCATGAACAGGCACAACACCGTCGGCATCGACTGCGTCGCCATGTGCGTGAACGACGTTATTTGCTGCGGGGCAAAGCCGCTGTTTTTCCTTGATTATATCGCCTGCGGCAAGAACGTGCCCGAGCGCATCGCGGACATCGTTTCCGGCGTTGCAGAGGGCTGTGTCCAGGCCGGCTGCGCGCTGATAGGCGGAGAAACGGCAGAGATGCCGGGCTTCTATCCGCTGGATGAATATGACCTTGCCGGATTCTCCGTCGGAGTTGTGGACAAGGAGAAGATCGCTGACAGGAACACGATGCGCGCCGGCGACGTTATAATAGCGCTGCCGTCCAGCGGAGTACACTCCAACGGCTTTTCGCTTGTCCGTCGCGTGTTTGACGTCGAGTGCGGCGATATGAGCATCTCGGTGCCCGAACTGAGCGGAAGGACCCTGGGCGAAACGCTTCTCACCCCGACGAAAATATACGTCAGGCCCATGCTCGCTCTGTTTGAGGCCGTGAATGTCAAGGCTGTCTCTCACATAACGGGCGGCGGCTTTTACGAGAATATTCCCCGCAGTCTGAAGGATGGCCTTTCCGCAAAGATCGAGAGAGCCGCCGTCAGGGTGCTGCCCATCTTTGACCTGATAGCCGCGGAAGGGTACATTCCCGAAAACGATATGTTCAACACCTTCAACATGGGCGTCGGCATGACGGTCGTCGTTTCCGCACAGGATGCGGACCGCGCGCTCGAGGTCCTGCGCGCGAACGGAGAGGATGCATATATAATCGGCGAGACCGTCGCCTCCGACGAGGGAGTTATAATATGCTGACGCGCATGGCGGTTTTTGTCTCCGGCGGAGGAACCAACCTCCAGTCCCTGATCGACGCCCAGAACATGGGCGTTCTCAAGAGCGGACGCATACAGCTTGTCGTTTCCAGCAATCCCTCCGCCTTTGCGCTTGAGCGCGCGGCGAGAGCGGGCATACCCGCCCGCACCGTTTCACGCAAGAGCTGCTCATCGCAGGAGGAGTTTGAGGAAAAAATCTCTGAGGCTCTTGATGAGTTTGACATCGACATGATAGTGCTTGCCGGATTTATGAGCATTCTCAGCGAAAGCTTTACAAAAAAATATCCCAAAAGGATGATAAATATCCATCCTTCGCTTATTCCGTCATTCTGCGGAAAGGGTATGTATGGTCTGCGCGTACATAAGGCGGCGCTCGACTATGGAGTCACGGTCACAGGCGCGACGGTGCACTATGTTAACGAGATACCCGACGGCGGCGAGATAATCCTCCAGCGCGCCGTTTATGTGCGGCGCGGCGACACGCCGGAAACGCTGCAAAAAAGGGTCATGGAGCAGGCGGAATGGAGAATACTGCCCCGCGCGGCGGAGATCGTATCAAAACGTATCGCAAAGGAGAAGAAGGCATGACGAATTTATTTGAGTATCTGCGCGAGCGGTGCTACCCGGGAAGGGGCATCATGCTCGGAGTGACCCCGTCGGGGAAACAGGTCTGCGCCTATTTTATCATGGGCAGAAGCGAGAACAGCCGCAACAGGGTGTTTGAGGAGACGGAGGATGGCATACGCACACACGCCTTCGACGAGAGCAAAATGACCGATCCGTCGCTCATTATCTACCACCCCGTGCGCGAATACGCCAGCAATTTCATCGTCACGAACGGCGACCAGACGGATACCATCCGCGAGCATATGGCAAACGGCCATTGCTACCGTCATGGCCTGCATACACGCGAGTTCGAGCCGGATGAGCCGAACTATACGCCCCGTATCTCCGGCGTTGTGAATCCGGAGGGAAAGTACGCACTGTCTATCCTCAAGTCGCTCGACGGAGACCCGGCCTGCTGCTGCCGTTATTTCTATGAATATGACGCGCCGCGCGCCGGAACCGGGCATTTCATCAGCACTTATGAGGGCTTCGGCTCGCCGCTCCCGTCCTTTTCCGGCGAACCCGTCAGGGTCGAGGTCCCGGAGATGAGCGCGTCCGAGTTTGCGGACGCCGTCTGGGAGGCGCTCGACGCTGATAACAGAGTCTCTCTGTATGTCCGGGTAGGAGAAGAAAAAACGATTATTAACAAAAACAGATAACACACAGGGGAGAGAAGCAGATGAAAGAACTCGCGCTCAAATACGGCTGCAATCCAAACCAGAAACCGGCACGCATTTTCGTCTCCGACGGCGAACTTCCGCTCGAAGTCCTCAACGGGACCCCCGGCTATATAAATTTCATGGATGCGCTCAACTCCTGGCAGCTTGTCAGGGAACTGAAGGAGGCCACCGGACTGCCCGCCGCCGCATCGTTCAAGCATGTCTCTCCGGCCGGCGCGGCGCTCGGCAATCCGCTCAGCGAGCTTGACAAGAGGGTATTCTTTGTCGAGCCTGACGCGGAGCTATCGCCCATTGCCTGTGCCTACATCCGCGCCCGCGGAGCCGACCGCCTGTGCTCCTACGGCGACTGGGCGGCGCTGTCCGACGTCTGCGACAGGGCTACCGCGCTGTATCTCAAAAACGAGGTGTCCGACGGTATTATTGCGCCCGGATATACTGACGAGGCGCTGGAGATACTCAAAACCAAAAAGAGCGGCAGATATAACGTGGTCAGGATCGACCCCGGCTATGTTCCCGCGCCTGTCGAGCACAAGGACGTATTCGGAATAACCTTCGAGCAGGGCAGGAATGATTACAGGATCGATAAGAGACTGCTCGGAAACATCGTAACAAAGAACAAAAGTCTGAGCGAAGAGGCCAAAAACGACATGATCCTGGCTCTTATCACGCTCAAATATACCCAGTCCAACTCCGTCTGCTATGTCCGCGGCGGACAGGCCATCGGCGTCGGAGCGGGGCAGCAGAGCCGCATCCACTGCACTCGTCTTGCCGGTTCCAAGGCCGATAACTGGGCGATGCGCCGCCACCCCAAAGTGCTGGCGCTCGATTTCATCGAAACGCTCAAGCGCGCCGAGCGCGATAACGCGATCGACGTCTATACCTCCGACGAGTATGATGACGTTCTGCGCGACGGCGAGTGGCAGCGCGTTTTCAGGACCCGACCCGAGGTGCTGACGGAGGCGGAGAAAAAGGAATGGATCGCTCAGCAGCACGGATTGACCGTCGGCAGCGATGCGTTTTTCCCCTTTGGCGACAATATCGAGCGCGCGCACAAATCCGGCGCGGACTTCATCGTTGAACCCGGCGGCTCCATACGCGACGATCAGGTCATCGAGACTGCGGACAAATACGGCATCGTCATGGCCTTCACCGGCATGAGGCTTTTCCACCACTGATCAACGACATTCGGCTCCAAGGGAGGGAAAACCTCCCTTGGAATTTGGTGCTTTTTGGAGGTAATTACAAGATGAAAGTCATGGTAATCGGCGGCGGCGGCCGCGAGCATGCGATAATCAAAAAGCTGCGCGAGAGCGGCAGAATAACGGAGCTTTACGCGCTTCCCGGCAATGGCGGCATCGCCGAAGACGCGCAGTGCGTTGATATAGGCGCTAAGGATATTCCCGCCATAGTCGCATTTGCCAGAGAAAAGGGCATTGATTATGCCGTCGTTGCGCCGGACGATCCTCTGGTGCTGGGCGCTGTGGACGCGCTGAACGAAGCCGGAGTTGAGTGCTTCGGTCCGTGCGCCAATGCCGCTGTGATCGAAGGCAGCAAGGTTTTTTCGAAAAACCTGATGAAGAAATACGGCATACCCACCGCCGCATATGAGACCTTTGACGACATGGAAAAGGCGCTGGCATATGTTGCCGAAGCGCCGCTTCCGACGGTCATAAAGGCCGACGGACTCGCACTGGGAAAGGGCGTTATCATCGCCGAAACGCGCGAAGAGGCCGAAAACGCCGTTCGCTCGATGATGGAGGACAAGGTTTTCGGCGAGAGCGGAAGCCATGTCGTTGTTGAAGAATTTCTGACGGGACCGGAGGTCAGCGTGCTGGCGTTTACGGACGGGGAGACGATGATACCCATGGTGTCGTCAATGGACCACAAGCGCGCCCATGACGGCGACGAGGGCCCGAACACCGGCGGAATGGGCACCATTGCGCCGAACCCCTATTATACAGAGGATATCGCCGCGGAATGCATGGAGAAGATATTCCTGCCGACCATGAACGCGATGAGCGCGGAGGGACGGCAGTTCCGCGGCTGTCTGTATTTCGGCCTGATGCTTACTCCCGGCGGCCCGAAGGTAATCGAGTATAACTGTCGTTTCGGCGATCCCGAAACTCAGGTCGTTCTGCCGCTGCTGGAGAGCGATTTGCTGGAGATAATGCTCGCCGTTACAAGGGGAGAACTGAAAAACGCCGATGTGCGCTTTTCAGACGGGAGCGCGTGCTGCGTCGTTATCGCGTCCAGAGGCTATCCGGTCAAATATGACAGCGGGTTTGAGATAACGCTTCCCGCGCCGGAGCCGGGCAGGGAGATATACGTCGCCGGGGCGAAGCGCGACGGTGAAAAGCTCGTAAGCAGCGGCGGCCGGGTACTCGGCGTCGCGGCGACAGGCGAGACCCTTGACGAAGCGATCGAGAACGCATATGCTTACGCGGACAAAGTCGAGTTTGAAAACGGATTTTGCCGCCGCGATATCGGGGCGCGGGCTCTCGCGGCCGGAACGGGGAGGTAAGGTTCCGTGGTATACAGAATTTATGTTGAAAAAAGGCCGGAGCTTGCAAACGAGGCGCACGCTCTTTACAGGGACGTGCGAGAAACGCTCGGCATAAAGAGCCTTGAGGGGCTGCGCCTGTTCAACCGCTACGACGTTGAGAACATTTCCGAGGAACTGTTCGACTATGCGCGAAGGACGGTGTTTTCCGAGCCGCAGCTCGACCTGGTGACGGATGAGCTTCCGGTCGGCGGAGGATACGTTTTCGCGGTCGAGTATCTGCCGGGACAGTTTGACCAGCGCGCGGATTCCGCGATGCAGTGCATACGCATTATCTCTCCTGAGGCGGCGCCCGCGGTCAGGACCGCGAAGGTATATATACTCGAGGGCAAGCTGACCGCCGGGGAGACGGAGCGCATCAGGAGCTACGTCATAAACCCCGTCGAAGCGCGCGAGGCTAGCCTTGAAAAGCCGGAAACGCTTATCGACGACTATGCCCAGCCGGAGCCGGTCGCGGTAGTGGAGGGCTTCCGCGGCTTCGGCGAGCAGGAACTCTCCGCATATACTGCGGAGATGGGCCTTGCGATGGATGTTGACGATCTGCGTCTCTGCCGCGACTATTTCATAACGGAGGGACGCGACCCGACGATAACCGAGATACGCATGATCGATACCTACTGGTCCGATCACTGCCGCCATACGACCTTCAACACGATAATCGACAGCGTTGTGTTTGAAGATCCGCTTCTGCAAAAGACCTACGAGGACTACCGGGCCGTCCGGGAGGAGCTTGGCCGGACAAAGCCCGTAACACTCATGGATATCGGCACGATCGCCGCTAAGTATCTGCGAAAAAACGGACAGCTTGACAGGCTTGACGAGTCTGAGGAGATAAACGCCTGCACCGTGAAGATAGACGTCAGCGTGAACGGCGTTCCGGAGCCCTGGCTGCTGCTGTTCAAGAACGAAACGCACAATCATCCAACCGAGATCGAGCCTTTCGGCGGCGCCGCGACCTGTATAGGCGGCGCCATCCGCGATCCGCTTTCCGGCAGAAGCTATGTCTATGCCGCGATGCGCGTGACCGGCGGCGCGGATCCGCTGCGTCCCGTTGAGGAGACGATACCCGGCAAGCTGCCCCAGCGCAAGATCGTTACCACCGCCGCGGCAGGATACAGCTCATATGGAAACCAGATCGGTCTTGCTACCGGACAGGTGGACGAGCTTTATCACGACGGATATGCGGCAAAGCGCATGGAGATCGGCGCGGTCATCGCCGCCGCCCCGGAAAAGAACGTCCGCCGCGAGCGCCCCGTGCCGGGCGATATCGTCATCATGCTCGGCGGCAGGACAGGCCGCGACGGCTGCGGCGGAGCCACCGGCTCGTCAAAGTCACACACGACCGAGTCGCTCGCAAGCTGCGGCGCGGAGGTGCAGAAGGGCAACGCGCCCGAAGAGCGCAAGCTCCAGCGCCTGTTCCGCAATGCGGAGGCGTCCCGTCTTATCAAGCGCTGCAACGACTTCGGCGCAGGCGGCGTATCCGTTGCGATCGGCGAGCTTGCCGACGGGCTTGAGATCGAGCTTGACCGTGTTCCGAAAAAGTACGAGGGACTTGACGGCACCGAGCTTGCGATAAGCGAGTCGCAGGAGCGCATGGCGGTAGTTGTGGACGCGAAGGATGCCGCACGCTTTCTCGAGCTTGCCGCTTCCGAAAACCTTGAGGCGACGATAGTTGCAAGGGTGACGGAAGCGCCGCGGCTCGTGATGAACCTCGGCGGACGCAGGATAGTCGATATCTCCCGCGAATTTCTCGACTCCAACGGGGCCGAAAAGCACATCACCGCCGCACCGAGCGCGCCACAAAAGTTTGACAAAGCGATACCGGACAGCTTCGCCGGGGGATATATGGCGCTTGCGGGAGATCTTAACGTCTGCTCCCGCCGCGGCCTTTCGGAGATGTTTGACTCAACGATAGGCGCGGGCACCGTTTTGATGCCCTTCGGCGGCAAAAACCAGCTCACGCCAATACAGGCGATGGTGAACAAGATATCTCTCGAGCACGGCGATACCGACACCTGCTCGTTCATGTCGTGGGGCTTCAACCCGTTTATTTCGGAAAAGAGCCCATACCACGGCGCATATCTCGCGGTCGTGGAGTCCGTTTCAAAGCTCGTGGCCGCGGGTGCGGAGTTCAGCGAGGTCTATCTCAGCTTCCAGGAATACTTCGAGAAGCTGCGGCACGACCCGGCACGCTGGGGCAAGCCGCTGGCGGCGCTGCTTGGCGCGTTCGCCGCGCAGAAGGGGCTTGGAACCGCCGCGATCGGCGGCAAGGACTCGATGAGCGGAAGCTTTGAGAATATGGACGTGCCGCCGACGCTGGTGTCGTTTGCGGTCACGACGGGCAAAGTCTCGGAGGTCATATCGCCGGAGTTCAAAAAGGCCGGCAGCCGCGTCCGGCTGCTCGAGCCGGAGACAGATGAAAACGGCCTTCCGACAGCGGAGTCGTTGAAGGAAAACTTTGCAAAGGTCCATGAGCTTGCAGCGCATGGAAAGCTGCTTGCCGCATATACGCCGGGCTTCGGCGGCACTGCGGAGGCGATAATGAAAATGTGCTTCGGAAACGGGCTTGGTTTCCGCTATTCCGATGGGCTCAGCCTTTCGGAGTTGTTTGGCTATAAATACGGCGCGTTTGTGCTGGAACTCGCCGGTGACGAGCCGGTCGGAAAGGAGCTTGGCGAGGTGACGGAGGAAGCCGCCATCACGCTCGCGGGCGAGAGCGCGGCGCTCTCCGAACTGCTTGACGTATATGAGGGCAGGCTTGAGAGCGTGTATCCCTGTAATATCGAAATGCCCCACGCGAAGATAGAGGCGTTTGGGTATAAGGCGATGGTATATCCCACGCCGGTGTTCAAAAAGGCGAAGCCGCGCTTCCTGATCCCGGTGTTCCCGGGAACGAACTGCGAGTATGACTCGGCAAAGGCTGTTGAATGTGCCGGAGGCGAGGCGGAGACCTTCATCATCCGCAACCTGACGTCTTCCGCCGTTTCGGAGTCCGTCGAGCGCTTTGCGGAGAGACTGGATCAGGCGCAGGTGCTGTTTATCCCCGGCGGCTTTTCCGGCGGCGACGAGCCGGACGGCTCAGGGAAGTTCATAACCGCTTTCTTCCGCAATGAGCAGATAAAACAGGCCGTCGGAGAATTGCTTGACCGGCGCGACGGTCTGGCCTGCGGCATCTGCAACGGCTTCCAGGCGCTTATAAAGCTGGGCCTTGTGCCGTACGGCAGGATAATCGACACCGATGAGAACTGCCCGACGCTGACGTTCAACACCATCGGAAGGCATCAGTCCCGGCTCGTGCGGACGCGCGTAGCGTCCAATAAATCGCCGTGGCTGTCGCTCACGGAGCCGGGGAGGATATATACCGTTCCCGTCTCCCACGGCGAGGGCAGGTTCTATGCTTCCGAGGAGCTTGTGCGCGCCCTTGCATCGAACGGTCAGATCGCGACGCAGTATGTTGACGACAGGGGAGAGCCGACGGACGACATTCGCTTCAACCCCAACGGTTCCGTGCTCGCGGTAGAGGGCATCACGTCTCCGGACGGCCGTGTTTTCGGCAAGATGGGGCATTCCGAGCGTATCGGAAAGGGACTTTACAAAAACGTTCCCGGCGCTTACGATATGCTCATGTTCGAGGCCGCAGTGAAATACTTCAGATAAAAGGATAAAAAAATTCCCGAACGGATCTTCCGTTCGGGAATTTTCTGTATGGAGATAATTTAGTATTTGTAGAATCCTTCTCCGGTCTTGACTCCGAGCTTGCCCTCTGCGACCATCTTTTTGAGAAGGGGAGCGGGCCTGTATTTTTCCTCGCCGAGCGTTTCGGCGAAATACTCGGTCACATGCAGGAGAACATCCAGCCCGACCATATCCGCCAGAGCCAGCGGCCCCATTGGGTGGTTCGCGCCGAGTCTCATCGCGCTGTCGATGCCGTCGCGCGTTGCAGCGCCGCTCTCGAGCAGGTATATCGCTTCGTTCATCAGGGGGCAGAGTATGCGGTTGACGATGAAACCGGGGCTGTCAAGCACGACCACGGGAGTTTTGCCGAGAGATTCTGCAAAGGCGGAGACTTTTTCGATCGTCGCGTCGGAGCTCTTTTCCCCGCGCACGACCTCGACAAGCTTCATAACGGGGGCCGGATTGAAAAAATGCATTCCCGCGGTGCGCTCGGGAAGGCGCAGCCCGGCGGCAATATCCGTAAGACTGATGGAGGATGTGTTGCTTACGAGCAGGCAGCTGTCGGAGACATGCTTTTCAAGCTCCGCAAACACGCTCTTTTTGACATTTATGTCCTCCAGCGAAGCCTCGACCACCAGCTCGCAGCCGGCAAGCGCGGAGTATCCGTCTCCGGCGGAAAGACGCGAAACTGCGGCGTCTGCATCCGCAGCGGTCATTTTGCCTTTGGCTGCAAGCTTTCCGATAGACTCCGCGCAGAGCGCGCGGCCCTTTTCGGCCAGCTCCAGCGAGATATCCGTCATTACGATCTCATACCCAGCGCAGACAAAGCATTGAGCGATGCCGCGGCCCATTACGCCGCTGCCAACGATACCGATAACGGACATTTTATCAGCGCTCCTCTCTGAAATATGCCAGACCCAGTGATGCGGGCGGCTGGTTTTCGCGCTTCTTGCGCATGCTGACGACGATCAGCACGAGGATGGTGACGAGATAGGGCGTCATTTTGAACAGCTCCTGGGAGCCGCGGGTGAAGGTGACGCCGAGAATGTCGCCGATGTAAAGATACAGCCAGAACAGCGCGCCGAAGAGATATGCGCTCCATATGGCGCGCAGGCTCTTCCAGCTCGCGAAAATGACGAGCGCCAGAGCCAGCCAGCCGAGAGATTCGATCCCGCCGGCGCTGTCCCAGGTGCCTTTTGTGTAGTCCATGACGTAGTAAAGGCCGCCAAATCCGGATATGCCCGCGCCGATGCAGGTAGCAAGATATTTATAGCGCGTGACATTTATGCCTGCCGCATCCGCAGTGGCGGGGTTTTCGCCCACCGCGCGGAGGTTGAGCCCTGCGCGGCTGCGGTTGAGGAACAGAGAAACGGCGACGGCGAGGATGATCGACAGATAGACCATGAATCCAAAGCTCTGGAGGAATTTGCCGAAGGCACCCATGCCCGAAAGAAAAGCGGGAGTTGCGCGGAAGGCCTTGCTCGTTACGGCAACGCTGATCTGGCCGACGCCGCCGGCCAGCTTGTTCAGGCTGCCGCCCAGAAAGTTTGCAAGACCGCCGGCAAAGATATTGAGCGTAAGTCCGGTGACGTTCTGGTTAACGCGGAGGGTGATGGTGAAAAAGCTGAATATGAGCCCGCCGAATGCGGAGGCGAGGAATGACGCGCACAGCGCGATCAGCAGACAGACGATGCCGGAGGGGGACGCGGCGTGCATCTCATAGAAGAAAACGCTGCTCAGACCGGCAATGCCGCCCAGATACATTATGCCCGGCACGCCGAGGTTGAGGTTGCCGCTCTTTTCGGTTATGATCTCGCCGAGCGCGCCGAAGAGAATGACCGTTCCAAAAATGATGGCAGACTGGAAAAGCTGAATGTATTGTGTCATTTCGACTGCACCTTCTTTCCGCCGCGGAACACGAGCTTGTAGTTGATGAAGAATTCGCTGCCGAGGATGAAGAAGAGAATGATACCCGTCAGCATGCTGGAAACATGGTCGTTCAGGTTATACTGCGACGCGATCTGGACCGCGCCCTTTTCCAGGAAAACGAGGAGGAACGAGAACAGGATCATGACGAAGGTGTTGAACTTTGAAAGCCATGCGACGATTATTGCGGTAAAGCCGCGCCCGCCGGCCGTGTCGGTGGAGATCGTGTGGCTTGCGCCGGATACCGCGATGAAGCCCGCAATGCCGCATACCGCGCCGGAGATGGCCATCGTGCGGATATACACCTTGGAGAGCTTGATACCGGCGTAGCGCGCCGTGTTCTCGCTCTCGCCGACGACGGAGATCTCATAGCCGTGCTTGGAATATTTCAGATAGATGAACATCGCGACGGCCAGGGCAAGAACGATTATGACATTGACGCCGAAGTCCTTGTTGAAGCCCTCGGAGAACAGGTTGGGCAGCCAGCCGGCCTTTGAGTTCTGGTTGATGACGCCGACAACGTTGGAGCCCTTGGGGTTTTCCCAGATAGAGACGAAATAGCTCGTGAGCTGAATCGCAATGTAGTTGAGCATGAGGGTGAAGAGGGTCTCGTTGGTGTTCCACTTTGCCTTGAAAACGGCGGGAACGATGCCCCAGACAGCGCCGGCGATGATGCTGCTGGCGATCATGATGAGAAAGAGCAGCGGCGTCGGAAGGCCGGGACAATAGATCATGCAGGCGGCCGTTGCAATGCCGCCGACGAGGATCTGTCCCTCGGCTCCGATGTTCCAGAAGCGCATTTTGAACGCGGGAGCAAGTCCGACGGCGATGCACAGCATCGTCATCGCGTCGCGGATGGTGGCCCATGAGCGGCGGCCGGTGCCGAAGGCTCCGTCATACATTGCGGCAAAGACCTTCAGCGGGTTGAGCTTGACTATGATAAAAATGACGATGGAGCAGACGGCGAGCGCCGCGATGAGCGCGATAAGACGGATGCCCCATGCCTGGAGCCTTGGCATACCGTCGCGCTTTATGATGCGGACGGAGGGTTCCCTGTGTCCGTTCATGCGTTCTGCACCTCCTTCCTGAGATTTGTCATTAACAGGCCGACCTCTTCCTTGGTGGTCGTCCGGCCATCGACAATGCCGTTGACATAGCCGGAACAGAGGACCAGAATGCGGTCGCAAAGCTCCAGCAGAACGTCAAGATCCTCGCCGACATATATGACGGCGACGCCCTTCTGCTTCTGCTCGTTGAGAAGGTGGTAGATCGTATATGAGGTGTTGATGTCCAGCCCGCGGACGGCGTATGCCGTCATAAGGACGGTGGGGTTGGAGGCAATCTCACGGCCGACAAGCACCTTCTGGACGTTTCCGCCCGAAAGGCGGCGAATTGGAGTTGAAAGCCCGGGCGTTACGACCTCAAGCTCATCAACGATGTTTTCGGCAAGCTGCTTGGGGGCGCTGCGGTGGGCAAAGGGTGAATGGCCGCGGCGATAGGACTTGAGCATGACATTGTCGGTCAGGTCCATGCTTCCGACAAGACCCATGCCGAGGCGGTCCTCCGGAACAAAGGAAAGGGACACTCCCTTTTTGTTTATTTCCAGCGGGGACAGACCGATGAGCTGGCTCTCGCTGCCGTCTTCGTCGATGTATGTGATGGACGAGCCGTTTTCGCAGTGCTGCAATCCGGCGATAGCCTCCAGCAGCTCTTTCTGGCCGCTGCCGGAAATTCCGGCGATGCCGAGTATCTCGCCGGTATATGCCGAGAAGCTGACGTTTCTGAGGGAGGGCAGTCCCTCAGCGTTGAGAACGCTGAGGTTTTCAAGACGAAGACGCTCGTGCTTTTCTTCGACAGTGGGTCTTTCAATGTTGAGGGTGACGGCATGTCCGACCATCATGTCGGTCAGCTTCTGCGGATCGGTATCCCTGGTGGCAACGTCGCCTATGTATTTGCCTTTTCTCAGGACCGCCACGCGGTCGGAGACGTCCATGACCTCGTGTAGCTTGTGGGTTATGATGACGACGGCCTTTCCGTCCTTTTTCATGTTGCGAAGGACCGCAAAAAGCTTTTCCGTCTCCTGCGGAGTGAGGACGGCGGTCGGCTCGTCGAGGATGAGGATGTCCGC
>CAKSXP010000011.1 GCA_934515035.1 uncultured Oscillospiraceae bacterium | reverse complement strand
TCATGGTCGGTCCGCCGGAGGGCTGGCGCAGACAGCCGCCGACATTCTTGCCGAGCTTGCCCAGACCCTCGATAAGGCCGAGGCTGGTCGTGGATTTTCCCTCGCCGAGCGGCGTTGGAGTTATGGCGGTAACTTCGATGTACTTGCCGTCCGGCTTGTCCCCGAGCCGGTTCATGATCTTGATGAAATCCAGCTTCGGCGTTTTGCCATAGGGGATGATCTCGTCGGGCAGAAGGCCCATCTTTTCCCGGAAGTATTCAACGGGAGGCAGAGTCTTTTCGGCTTCCTCTGCGATTTGCCAGTCCTTGTAGATCGTTGGGTCGAGCATAAGTTTCCTCCTTTACGTGTCGATCATGCCGGACTCTCTTGCGAGTCTGGCAACATCGTCATATTTGTTAAGAGCGTACAGATGTATTCCGTCGATACCGCAGATCCGGTATTCGTCGATCAGACGGACGGTGTATTCGATGCCGGCTTCTCTGAACGCGGCCTTCTTTGCGGCTATGGTCTCCGCGCTCTCGCCGGGGGCGAAGGGATTGGGGAATATCCAGTGCTTCGAGATGAGCCGCGCGAGTTCCCCGGGGATCGCGCAGCCGTTGCGGGACAGTGCCATATTGATGGTCGAGGCCGCGTCGAGCACGGGCATTATCCCGACGTCGACAGGCAGCGTTATTCCCGCTCTGCGTATCGCATCCAGCCAGCGGCGGAATTGGTCCATATTCCAGCAGAGCTGCGTCATGATATAGTCCGCGCCCTCGTCCTGCTTCTGACGGAGGAAGGCGATATCCGCCTCAAGACTGCGGCAGGCGATGTGTCCCTCCGGCGAACCGGCCACGGCGATCGTGAAGCGGCCGCCGAATTCGGCGCGGACAAACCGCACGAGTCCGGATGCATGGTGCAGGTCGCCGCCGGTCCCCGTCCAGCCGTAGGGGAGGTCGCCGCGCAGGGCGAGAATGCTGTTTATTCCGTGGTCAAGATAGTCCTGAAGCTGCTGCCGCATACCGCTTCGGGTGTTGCCGACACAGGTGAAATGGGCCACGGGCTCCACCCCGCGTCCGCGCACGGCGTCGAGAACGGGAAGCTGTTTGCCGACGTTTGTGCCGCCGGCGCCGTAGGTGCAGGAAATATAGTCGGGCCGCATCCCGCACAGCCTGTCCAGAACGCCTCCTCCGGAAAGAAGATCGCGCTCGCCTTTTTCGGTTTTCGGCGGGAACAGTTCAAACGAAAATGCCATGCGTTTCTGCATTATTTCGGTTATCTTCATCACGCTCATCCCCTTTTCTCAGCCGGGCGGCTCTGGCCGGTCCACGAAAAAAGTATATCATTGCGGACATTCTTTTACCAGAGGTATTTTGCCCGCCAGAGCGTGATTTGGAGTTTTGCATGATTGCGCGCCCCCTGCCGGAAAAAGCTCTCACGTTTCTAACAGAAAGAAACAAACCGCGGAAAAAGCGCTTGACAAAGAAAATCCGGTCTGGTATATTGACCAATGATGAAAGGCAATGATAAGGAATGAGTCCTCTTTCCGATGCAAAGAGAGAGTCCGGCTGCTGTAAGGGCTCGTGAGGATAGTGGACCTGCCGCCTTTGAGCTGCGGACCGAAAGGAATGGCCAACCGACTAGGCTCCGACGTTTGACCCACGTTACAGGGAACACGGTATTATCTGTACCGTAAGAGTGCGGCTGTCGTGCGAGCGCAGCCGAATTTAGGTGGTAACACGGACAGTTTGTTCGCCCTAAGCAGAAAGGTTTCTGCTTTGGGCGTTTTTTGTTTTTAAAGGAGGTCAATCCATGAGAACTTTTCAGAAATCATCCAAGCTTTTTAATGTTGCCTATGACGTTCGCGGACCCGCCCTTGACGAGGCCTCCCGTATGGAGGCCGAGGGTGCGCGCATACTCAAGCTCAATATAGGAAATCCCGCTCCGTTCGGCTTCTCGGCACCTGAAGAGGTGCTCAGAAAGGTCGAGGAATCCGTGCCCACAACGCAGGGCTACTCCGATTCCAAGGGCCTGCTCGAGGCGCGCGAAGCCATCGCGGCTTACCACCGCGGCAAAGGTATCGAGGGCGTGACCGCAAATGACATATACACCGGAAACGGCGTTTCGGAGCTCATCCAGATGTGCATGCAGGGCCTGCTTGACAACGGCGACGAAATACTGATGCCCGCGCCCGATTACCCGCTTTGGACCGCCGCGGCAACTCTCTCCGGCGGTACCGTCAGGCATTATATATGCGACGAGAAGAGCGGCTGGATGCCGGATATCGCCGATATCCGCAGCAAGGTGAACTCAAAAACCAAGGCGATCGTCATCATAAACCCGAACAACCCGACGGGCGCCGTCTACGGTCCGGAGGTCCTGGAGGAGATCATAAAGGTCGCGCGCGAAAATGACCTCATCATATTCTCCGACGAGATATACGACCGGCTGTGCATGGACGGCATTGAGCATACATCCATCGCCTCGCTTGCGCCGGACGTTTTCTGCGTCACTCTGAACGGCCTTTCAAAATCCCACCTCATCGCCGGATTCCGCTGCGGCTGGATGTGCCTGTCCGGTCCCAAGGAACATGTCAAGGGCTATATTGAGGGCCTCAACATGCTCTCTTCCATGCGCCTGTGCGCCAACGTTCCCGCGCAGAGCGCAATAGCCGTCGCGCTCTCGTGCCAGGAAGAGACAAAGGCGATGCTTCTGCCCGGCGGAAGAGTCTATGAGCAGCGCGAGACCGTGTGCCGCGAGCTGTCAAAAATCGACGGCATCAGCTTTGTTAAGCCCCGCGCCGCCTTTTACGTTTTTCCGAAGATCGATGCCGAGCGCTTCGGCATTGTGGACGACGAAAAATTCGTGCTGGATTTCCTGCGCGAAAAGCACGTTCTGCTTGTCAGAGGCGGCGGTTTCCACTGGGAAGAGCCCGACCATTTCCGCATAGTGTATCTGCCGGACGTCTCTGTGCTGACTGAGGCTATCGGAAAGCTTGGCGAGTTCCTTCAGGATTATCACCAGTAAGCGATAAAAACACTTTCACACTCCCCTTTTGTATGATAGAATAATGCATACAAAGGGGGAGTTGTTCATGAACTACTGCGAAAGCTGCGGCGCCGAACTGCCGGAGGGCAAACTGACGTGCCCGAACTGCGGCGCGCCCGTGCCGCGCGAGGAATATACCGGCAGGGATTATTCCAACTATAACGGCTGCGGTCACGGCGACTATTATGACGAGGGATATTCTTCGCGTGAGCCGGTGTATTCATATGCGCAGAATGAAAAAACGCCGGAGCGTGTGCTTGGCACAGGCGCGTTTTTTGCTTCCGTCCTGCTCATGTCGATACCGGGATTGGGTCTGCTGTTTCAGATCATCTGGGCCCTCGGCGGAACGGGAAGCCTCAACCGCCGTAATCTGGCCCGGGCATATCTGATCTTTTCCGTGATCGGCATCGTCCTTGCAATATTGCTCGCGTGGTTCATAACAAACACGGTCCTTCCTCTGATGGACACGCTCATAGGAAGCGGTCAGGTAGATTTCAACAATTTTTTCTCGACACTTTTAGACTGATTTCTTAAAGACACAATAGCTGGTACAGTCTGTGCGGCCGAAATGCCGCAAAGCTCCAGATATTGTGTCTTTGTCGACACTGTGCAAAAAATGGTGCAGGGTTGACAATAGGGAAACAAATGTGTTACAATTCGGTTACAGGTTTGTACGGAAAGGAGATCCAAAATGGCAGAAAAGAAAAGCAATGCACTCGAATACAAGGGGCACCCGCTCCGCCGCAAGGATAATCTGATCTATTTCGGCAGCATGTCCGATAAATATATAATCATGATGCAGATCCTGGAGACGAAGAAGATCAAGGATATGGATGTTGCAACAAAGGTCTCGATCCAACTCCAGCTGACTGACCCGGACCTCAAGAGCCGCGACCGCGTCGTCAAAAAGAGCGAAAAGGACAGCCTTTATTCCGCAATGGATGTTGCGTCCGTCTGGCTTGACCGCGCTCTTTCCGCAAGGTAAAGGGGCTTTACCATGAAACTCAGGATACTCAAAACAGGACTGATAGCCTGTGCCGCCTGCGCGGTCATGAGCATGTCGGCGCTGGCGATGAGTCAGGGTACGGCCACGGTGAACGCCTCCGCCCTGAATCTGCGCAGCGAACCAAACACCACCTCCTCCATAGTAACGATAGCTCCGCGCGGAGCCGTTGCGATAGTTTCGGACGCGGAAGCGCCCGACGGTTGGAGCAAGGTCTGGTACAAGGGTTATGTCGGCTATATGTCCGATGAATTTATCACAAAGAGCGACTCCGGAGAGGCAAACTTCGGCGTGGGCTCCGTAACCGGAACGAGCGTCCGTATGCGCAGCGGCCCGGGGACGGATTATCAGGTTCTTGGCTCATTCAACAACGGAGACGAGATGAGCGTCAAGGCCGTGTCGGGCGAGTGGTACATGGTCAGCAGCGGCAGCGTTGAGGGCTATATCCGCAGCGACTATTTTTCGCTGTATACCGCAAGTCTCCAGCCCGATAGCGTGACTGCCCAGCAGCCGGGCGAGGCTGCGGCGTCTGTCGACAGCTCGGAGGGCGCAAAGATAGTTGAAACAGCGAAAAAATATATGGGCACGCCCTATGTGTGGGGCGGCACCTCCACTTCCGGTTTTGACTGCTCGGGCTTTGTGTACTATGTATACAAGGAGTGCGGCTATTCGATAAACCGCACGGCCGAGTCCATATACTCAAACGGCGAATATATCGACAGGAGCGCGCTCCAGCCGGGCGACGCGATATGCTTCACGACCAGCCGCTCGGCAACCTACATAGGCCACGTCGGCATTTACATCGGAGACGGTCAGTTTATCCACGCTTCATCCGGAACGGGATATGTCACCATCTCGTCGCTGAGCGAAACATATTACAACAACCACTATTACGGCGCGCGCCGTATCGTTTCCTGAAAAAAACGTTTTGCGCCCCTGTCTGAAAGGGGCGCAAAATTTTTTATCAAAAAACAGAAAAACATCTTGATTTATTATAAATTATATGTTAATATAATCGGGCGTTCGGAAGAACAAAAGTTAATATATCCGGGTGTGGCGAAGTTTGGTATCGCGCCTGAATGGGGTTCAGGAGGCCGCTGGTTCAAGTCCAGTCACTCGGACCATAGGTGAGTTCTTTAAAGGGCTCACCTATTTTTTATATGCATAGCGCCGAATCTGCAATTCCGGAAATCTCTGTTGCACGGCGGCGTGCAGCTTTGGGCTTGTTTCTCCCTTTGGTTAGAAGGACTGGGGTCCTTACTATTGAAAAAGGAGAACAGACCAATGTACTACAAACGATGTACAGGAACGATCCTCGTACAAAAATCGGCAGATTTTCCGGATTGGGTCCAGTGGACGCATCACTCTGAAGGCAAAACACATTGCGAAGAATGTATGAAGCTTGATGGGTGCTGGTTTTCGCTGGACACCGTCCCGCCATGTCCGCATCACCCTTTTTGTCACTGTACCCTCGACCCGATCGATTATGTCTCAGTTGTGATAAACGCAAAAGCTTACAGCGATTACAGTAAATTCGATCCGTATCTGTTTAACACACCGGGAACCTACACCCATCACAAAGAAAAGCTTTTCAAGGAATGGGGCTATACCGTTGATGATGCTCAGTGGCTGCAAAAAGAATTAGAACGACAGGCAAGAGAAAAATACATTTCAGGTGAGTATATACTTGGTAAATTGAACAAGGACGGTCAGCGGATCAGCATACGAGTCACTATTCCCAGAAAAGGTACAGGAAATACTGTGTCTTTTATAACAGGCTGGATGGTTGAACCTAATGGAGCGATACGACTGACAACGCCGTATGGAGGTAAATAACATGAAGATGATGGATTGCGTTGAAGTTATCACTGAAAAAAACGAATATGCGATGGACGGCGTTCACAAAGGTATGCAGGGGTGGATCTGTATGGAACAATATCGTACTGGATATTGGTTAGTGAATTTTCCCCAATTAGGAGAAAACCCCGATATTGCCACTTTGGGGATTAAAGAAGAGGATTTAATAACCGTTCCCATTATGCACGCCAAGGTAAACGAAGAGATCAAAGCCCGGTTTGAGGGCCGCAAGGCGGCTGACGAGCCGTCTGCCGGCGCAGGTAAATCGATTACATGATCTGATACATAAAAAGCTCCCGAACTCTTAAGAGGCTGCAAAAAAGGATGCCGGTCATGCGACCGGCATCCTTTTTTATTGTTATTCTTTCTGCCCCGGCGGACAGATACATTGAAGCCCGGACACCCGGCTCTTCAGCTCATGCCGCACCGGGGAAGCCTGTACACATTCAGTCCTTCGTACATTCCGGCAGACCGGCAATGCTGGTCAGGAAGCTCAGCGCCCCCGCCAGTATTGACGCGGACAACACCATCATCCAATCCACCTGTGAAAGCAGCGCGCTCGTTCCTATCGTTGCCACGGCGGTCTGCGCCACAGTTTTGAGCGCTCTGGATCCCGCGCACTTCAGCCACTTTTTGAAATTATCCATTCTTTATTTCATCAGCCTCCTCCTGCGTCAGCTTTCCGGCTGCTGCAAGCGCGTTTATGCGCGCCGCGCTCCACAGCCCTCTGGAATAATAATATGCCGCCATCTGCTTTACCGTCACAGTTCCACCCCCGTCATTACCGCGATATAGTCCACATCCGCACGGAGCCTTTCAAGCTCTGTCGGCTCTTCCGGCTCCGCTGTGCCCGGCTCCGGCACCGTTCCGGCAGTCATGCCTGTTACAACGCCGTTCTCCACCGTCACGTTCACAAACGGAAACGTATCCGGCACCACGATCTGGTCCGGCACCACCGCCCAGCCCTCCGGCACGGTCCGGGGCGTTACGCTCTGGTTTGCGTGCGCTCCGTTTTCATATGCTTCGATCCTGATTATCACTTTTCTTCCCCCGATCAAAATTTCTCAGTCACTTAAAAAGTTACCGGCTTGGCATATAAATCCGGCGTCCCCCGGATGAGAGCAGGGAACGCCACTTGGTAACTTATTAAGCTATCTCTATAGTACATCACATTTCGTCGCCTGTCAAGTTATTTTCAGCTTGTTTCGGGAGGAAAATGTGATATACTGAAGTTACTATTCTATGGGACGGTGGAACATCATGACAGTCGGGGAGCGCATACGCGCCGCAAGAGAGGCCGGAAACATAACTCAGGAAGAGCTCGGCAGGGTCTGCGGCGTTACCAAGCAGACCATATTCAAATACGAAAACAACATCATCGTCAACATTCCTGTCGACAAGCTCGAGAGTATGGCCGCATTTTTAAGCGTCTCCCCCGGATATCTTCTCGGATGGGAACGCTCCGCCAGTCAGGCTCTGGATATTCAGGAAAAGCTGTTCAGGGACCGCGCGCCCACGTTGGAGGAAGGCGTCGCGGGTCTGTCGCAGCATATGTACGAGCAGGAAAACGGAGAGCTCGCCGACTTTTCCGACATCCCGCCCGAAAACCGCGAAAAGGCCCGCGCTGCCTATGAACTCTCCAAAACGCTCGCCTCCCTCTCCTCCGAAGATATTGAGAAATTTATCAGCTACGCCAGATATCTCGACAACAAGGCAGGCGCTCCCGATGAGAACGCTCCGACCACCATGGACGAGCTTTTGTTCGCGGAGTACCTCATCGATCACGGCGTCAGCCCGAACGAGTACGAGACGCTCCCCGACCCCGGTCATGGGCTCAGGACCGCGCATATTGCCGGAGCGCACAAATTTCTGACTCTTTACAGTTCCTTGTCCGCGGAACAGCAAAAGACTGCGGATGACTTTCTGGAATTTCTCTCAAAGCAGCGTCAGGATCGAGTTCCGGGCTAATATTATGTATTTTCCATTGGTTTTTCACCCCGGACATGCTATAATGCGTACATTCCAATAGCTAAAGGAGAGCACAGCTTTGTATAACGATCTTTTTTCCATCGGCCCCGTCACCATACACGGATACGGCCTGATGATAGGCATAGGCTTTTTGTGCTGCGTTCTGATGGGCACTTACAGAGCAAAAAAATATGACATGGACAAAAACGCCGCCATCGATATTGCGCTGCTCGGCGTGTTCATTGGCTTCATCGGAGCAAAGATACTGTATATCATCGTTGAGTTTGACTGGTTCATCCGCGACCCGCTCGCCGTGCTCGGCTCCGAGGGCTTCGTTGTATACGGCGGCATCGTCGCCGGTGTTGCCGCCGCGATCATCTATTGCCGCAAACGCAGGCTGGTGTTTCTGGAATACTTCGACCTGCTCGCGCCGACGATTTCCATTGCGCAGGGCTTCGGACGCATCGGCTGCTTTCTGGCCGGCTGCTGCTACGGACGTGAGACAAGCTCCTTCCTCGGAGTCACATTTCCCGAAGGCAGTATAGCCCCCGCGGGCGTTCCCCTTCTGCCGACGCAGCTGTTCTCCGCCGCGGGCAACTTCGCCATAATGGGCATTCTGATATGGTATTACAAGCGCAGAAAGCATACGGGCGATGTCGGCGCAATGTACCTGCTGCTGTACTCCGTGGGCAGATTCATAATCGAGTTTTTCCGCTCGGATGACCGCGGCGCCGTCGCTTTTCTCTCAACGTCGCAGTTCATCTCAATATTCATTGCCGCCGCGGCCATTCTCATGTTTTTCCTTGACCGCCGCCGCGCTGCCCGGGCCTCCTCCGGAGCGGAGGCATCCGCCGAGGATGCGCCTTCCGGCTCCGTCGTATCCGAAGAGGACAATAAGTAAAACAATAAACGAGCTTCATATCTTAATCAGATACGAAGCTCGTTTATTATCTGTTTCGGTAAGCCTTCATATATATGCCGCTGAGCAGCTCGGTCCTGCTGGAGACTTCCATCTTTTCATATATCCGCGCAAGATGATATTTGACGGTGTTCCCGGACACGCCGAGAGCCAGCGCCATGTCCTTATTCGACGCGCCGCGGCTCAGCAGATCGACTATCTCGATCTCGCGCGGCGTCAGTATGCTTTCAAGGTGCCGCGTTGAGCTTCGGTTGTCCTGCGTATTGCTGAAGCAGACGGCAAAGCTCTCGCCGCCGACCGATATCTTCTCCGCGCGGTAGTTGACCCACAGCTTGCGTTCGCCGGCGCGTGTATAGAAAGAGCGCGAGCTGCTGTATCGCCCCGGCTCCATCAGCGTGCGCATGTTCTCCGTCTGAACACGCTCAAGCTTTTTCCCGTAGGTGCTTTCCTGCCGCGCGATATTGATCTGCTCCGAGGCAATGTCGTTTGCAAACAGCAGCGCCGGGTGCTCCTCAACACGGCTGATACCAACGCCCTCTCCGGATAGCTGCGCAGCCTGCCGGAACAGCTCGCACTGCATCCGTGCCGCGCGTATGCTCTCGTGCGACTCAAGCAGGCGCGTAAGTATCTTCCGTATAAGGCCGAGATCATCTCTCCTGCCCCCGAGGACGAAAAGGCCGCCGAACAGCTTCCCTTCCGAAGAGCGCAGCGGACAGCACACCATCTCTCGCCCCTGCGGCATTTCGGAGACAAAGCCCTTCCCCTTGACGAACCACTCTTCCGGAAACGGTATCTCCCGGAAGGGCTTTTCCGCCTGTTCCGCGATCGCGGCGGCGGTGACCGCCGGTATCACCTCGAACCGGCAGGCCGATACGCCGACGGCAGACGCCCCCAGAGCCCGTGAAATTATCTCCGCGGCGCGGCGGCAAAGCTCCGCCCCGTCCATGGACTCGCTCATATCCGCGAGTTCCCCGATCGGGGATGGCTCCGTGTCGGGAAGCATGACAACCCCATCCGGCGCGCGGTCCCGCGAAAGAAAAACGAACCCGTCGCGCGAGACATGTCCGCGCGCGCCTATCGGCAGCCAGGCTCCCGCGCCGTTCACGCAAAGCTCCCCCACCTGTCCGGGCGGGAGCATCCTCCCCCCGTCAAATGCCGCGGCGGGCGCGCCGTTCACCGGCTTTCCGACGGAGCCGATCAGCACATATCCGTCGCTTGTCTCTCTTGCCGATTCGTCCAGCGTCACGGAGAGCTTCGTGACCGGAACGGGAAAACCATATTCCTTCTCGATCATACAGTCCGGAGGAAAGCTTTCGCACATTTCCCGCAGCGTTTCCTTCTCAAACAGCGTCAGGCCGCAGCGGATCGTCCTGATCCCGGAAAAATCTCCGCGCAGATAGTGACTGTCGCGCAGGACGGCCTCCGCCATCGTCTGCGTGAGAAAAACGCGGTCAATATTGTCCGACAGCGCATATATCCAGTCCTTTGCACGAAAGCCGCGAGGCAGCACCGCCGTACCCCCGCAGGCCAGCACCAGGCACAGCTCGCGCGCAAAGCTCAGGCACGCGGCCGGGAGGGCGATCAGCGCTCTCGTCGGTTTATCTCCCTTGCAGAGAGAAATGTATTCCGCTATATCCTTTGAGGCGTATGCTTTGTTTTCCGGCAGACGCAGCAGCGTATCGTTTCCGCTTGCCGCCCGCTCCGTCCGGAAGCTGCTCCTGCGGCGCAGCAGCCTTTTATAGCTCACGGAGCCGATGCCGCTGTCCTCCCCTATCACCTTCACACTGTCCGGAACGGTGGGCAGGACGCTGTCCGGCTCCATGCCGACAAAGGCATATCCAATGTCCGTCGGTATGGTCTCCGGCTCCCCGGTCATGGGGGTGATCTCCGCGCCAAGCTGTGACAGCGCAAGCATCAGCTCCGCAAACCTCAGCCCGCTGCCGCCAAGAAACGCCAGTCTCGCGCCCCGGCGGCAGCCCATCTGCTCCAGCGCGCGCGTCACTGTGTCAACACGTTCAAACAGCTCGGAATACGAGACCTTCTCCCCGTCCGACTCGATCGCCGTGGAGTTCGGCCACGCATGGGCAAGCTTTCTCAAAAGTAAACAAAGCTCCATATTCCGCCCACCTCTCTGCAAATATTATAGCAAATATACAGTGTCCGGCGCAATACCGTACCGGGCAGCGCGCGCTGCGCATCCGCGGGGCGATTGACTGTTCTGTCCCGATATGGTATGCTTGCTAAAACAGACGAGAGACGAAAACGTCCGGCCGGGGGAAGTGGAGCAATGACCGTTATACACACGATAGCGCCCGTATATGACGAGAGCAGCCGGGTACTCATACTGGGGTCCTTCCCCTCCGTCAAATCCCGCGAAAACGGCTTTTTCTACGGCCATCCGCAGAATCGCTTCTGGCGCACGCTTGCCGCCGTTCTGGGCGAACCTGTGCCCGGTACCGTCGCGGAAAAGACAGCAATGCTGCTGCGGAACCATATCGCGCTTTGGGACGTGATAAGCCGCTGCGAGATATCCGGTTCGGATGACGCAAGCATACGCGGCGCAGAGGCAAACGACCTGTCCCGTATTCTGGAAACTGCCCGGATACGGCGCATCTTTGTCAACGGAAAAACCGCCGCGCGGCTTTATAAACGACTGATCGAGCCCAAAACGGGCATTCCCGCTGTTTTGCTGCCGTCCACAAGTCCCGCAAACGCAAGGTGGACGCCGGACATGCTCAGGGAAGCCTATTGCACTATACTCAATTATCTCGGAGACGACAATGAATGACGACGAAAAACTGACGGCCAAGCGGCTCACGGAGCTTGCCGGGCGTTCATACAGCCGCGGCATCCCGTGCTATTCGGATTTTCTGACGCTCGCGGAGCAATCGCTGGTGCCGAAAAGCGCGTCGGGCACGGCCTATTCCCTCTTCGGCGGATTTGAGGGCGCGGAGCGCTGTATCGCCTGTTTCGGCGAGGACGCCGCCCTGTACGCGCCGATAGTCTGCCTGCGCATATCTCCGCTCAACGCAAAATTCTCCGACGAGCTGTCACACAGCGACTATCTCGGCGCGCTGATGCATCTCGGTCTGCGGCGCGAGACCCTCGGGGACATCCTTCTGAACGGCGGAAACGGATATGTTTTCTGCCTTGGATCCGTGGCGGATTTTATCATATCGGAGCTGACGCGGATAAAGCGCACCTCCGTCGCCGCCGTGCGGGAGGACGCTCCGCCGGCGGACGCTCTGCCCACCCCAAAGCCGGCGGAGCTTGTCGTCGCGTCGCAGCGGCCGTATACCGTCTTTCACGCAGTGAGAGCCAGAAGCTGTTCGTTCAGGAAAAGATCTTCATAAACGGGCGGGTCTGCACCAATTCCTCCGCCGCGCCGCGCGAGGGCGACGTTATTTCCGTCCGCGGTCACGGCAGATTCGTCTACCGCGGCATTGCGCGCGAGACGCGAAAGGGACGGCTGCGCGTGACTCTTGAAATCTACTGAGGAGACACCATGTCAAACGATTTCTCACAAAAAGTATACGATGCCGTAAAGCGCATACCGAAAGGAAAGGTCAGCAACTACGGTTTTATCGCGCTGCTTGCGGGCAGGCCGCGCGCTGCCCGCGTCGTCGGGTCCGCGCTGCACCGCAATCCGGAACCTCTGGTCACGCCATGTCACAGGGTCGTTTTCAAGGATGGGTCGCTTTGCAGCGGCTTCGTCTTCGGCGGGCAGGACGTCCAGCGTCGGCTGCTGGAAGAAGAGGGCGTCGTTTTTCTCAGCGACGGCCGCGTGGATATGGACAAGTGCGCATGGTTCGGCGACCGGGACGATACCCCCGATGAGTAAAAAAAGATTACAAAAAGTTTCGATTTAATTCTTTTGAAACATTTGTTCTGTTTTTTTGTTAACATCTGCGGTGTAGTATAATACTTGCAAGAGACAGTTTCATCTTTTTCATTTTTGTCCTCATCCCATATAACAGAACAGCAATGCGGAGTGTCGCACCGCATTGCTGTTCTGTTTTTTTATGTCCGGGACGCCGCGCTAAACGATGCCCAGCTCCCGCATATTTTCAAGGAAGTCCTCCGCGTCCCGCAGCAGCGTCTCACGATCGGCGTCGAACTCCTTTTCGAGCGCGTCGGCCAGCTGCTCCGCGCCGTCCGCCTGCGGCAGCGCGTCCCACAAAACGGACGCCGTCTCGTTCAGGGTTATCAGGCCCTTGAGCTTCAGCGACGCATCCCCGACGGGGACAAGGATCGTATCACCGGCGACTTCGCGCTTTACAAGCTGCAATTTAAGTTCCATAGGCTCTCCTCGTTATTTATAGGTGACGAACAGAATTTCGCTGCTGTCATCCAGATAATGTCCGGCGTAGGCCGAGACCTCCTGACCGGCTGCAAGACTTCCGGCGTTTGCGCGGTATGTGATGCCGCCCATGTAAACTCCGTCGGAAACGGTTTTATAATAGACATAGACATCGCCGGGCACATCACTGCCGGAGATATTTTTCACCGTAATGCTGTAATCCGATGCGCTGATCTCAAACATATCGGCAAACAGCGATGGCTCCTCGTCGAAAAAGCTCAGCATGTTCACCTCTATCGCGGCGTCCTGAAAGCTTGCGGGAGCCTGCTTCCGCCCGAGTTCGAGCGCGATCACGGACTCGCCCGCCGGGACCGAGCTTATCTCAAAGCTATAGGTCTCGCCCGCGCAGACGACGCTGAACCCGGCGTATTGCAGCATTTTTCCGGAGGTGTTCGTCAGCGTGAGCGCCAGCACCTCGGAAACGAGCTCGTCGCTGCCGTCCTCGACAAACATTCCGGCGTAACGCCCGGCATGGTCGATCACCAGCCCGTCGCCCACCTCGGTGCCGTCCAGCACATCTGCGGCGGACGGTTCCCCGGCGGCGCCGGGCGTGACCTCGGGCGACGGCTCATCCGGCGCGGAGATATCCGGGGTCGTCCGGTCCGGTTCGGCCGTCGGGCCTGTGCTGCCTTCGCCGCGTCCGGCGATGAGCCAGACCGCCAGCGCCGCAGCTATCACGACCGCCGCCAGGGCAAAAGGCCACACCGGCACTTTCTTCGAATTGTTTTTGGTATGTTTTCCTTTGCTCATAGCTCTCTCCTGAGAAAAAAGCCCTGCCCTAAAAATGGGCAGGGCTTCCGTTTTGGGTCACTTACGAGGTAAACAGGTTAGTTGTGTCGATGGGAACATGATAGCATACTCCGTAATCTCCATCAGAGGACGTATAATCGCAGCCCTGTTCCGTGGATATAAACACATTTCCAACTCCGGGAACGTTATATCCGCAGGTTCCCGGCTGGTGATTCGACTTATACTCGCATCCGGCGGCGATGCTTGTGGAGAGCTCAAAGCTCTCGAAAGAAACGACCGGCCTGGTGTATGTTTTTTTCATTGTGCATCACCTCCTGTTTAGTATGTGCTGAGCAAGGCGATGACCTTAGCCGCTTCCGCTCTGGTCGTCGTGCCCAGCGGGTCAAAGCTGTTCTCGCCCTTGCCGCTGAGTATTCCGCTGGCCTTCAGGCTGTATACGGCGTCGCGGGCATAATCCGCGATGGCCGCGTCGTCGGCAAACGCCGTGCCGTCGGCCTTCTTGAGCTCGATGCCGTACTTTGCGGCATAGCGTGCGATGACTGCCGCCAGCTCCTGTCTGCTGATCTCCCTGTTGGGCGCAAACTGAGTTTCGCTGTATCCGTTGACGATGCCGTTGGCGTGGGCCCATGCGATAGCATCGGTGTACCACAGATTATCCGCAACGTCCTCGAACTTATGCTCTGCCTCGACCTTTTCGGCGCCGCTCAGGCGGTAGAGGATCGTGACGAGCATGGCGCGGGAGAGCTTTCCGTTCGGGTCAAAGCCGGTCTCGACGCCGTTCATCAGTTCCTTCTCGGAAACCGTTTTTACGAACTCATAGTACCACGCGTTCTCGTCAACGTCGGCATACGGGTTTTTCCATGTCTCGCCGTCATCCGGCTTGGTGGGTTCGCCGCCGGGGTTGGGCGCGATGGGCTCCTCGGGAGTCTCGTTGAGGAGCTTTATGGCCTCCTCGACTGTCTGTGCGTCGACAAACGCCGCCGCGAGCGCTTCCTCGCCGGTGCTTGCGTTCACAGCATCAAGCGTAGTGAACTCTGCGCCGCCGGTGATCTTGATGTTAGTGAGGGAGACGATGGAGCCACCGGTGGTGTTTCCGACCGTGATAACGCTGGACACATATTTTCCGTCAGTCGATTCATCCCATGTCAGGTTGCTCAGCTGATAATACATATCCGTCGCGGTGGTGAGCGTCTTGTTCAGGCTTCCGTTCACCGTCGCGGATGTGCCGAGAGCGAGCTTGACGCCGATCTGAACTTCCTTCGGCTCTGTCGTTGCGATGAGCTTGAAGGCCACGGCCTGTCCGTTTGCAAGATAGGTCTCGTTGTTCGGGCCGTAGTTTTCATACTGTTTGACAGTTGCGCCGGTGGGCATACCGTCGATGAACACCGCTCCGTTGAGCGTACTGTCTGTGCCGTCGTTATAGGTGTTGGCGTCGATGATGATGGACTTGATCCTCTGGTAGCTCGGCTTGGCTTCGCCGTCACTGGTATACTTGTCGTCCAGCGTGGTGCCCGCGGGATCGTAGATGCGGATAGCGTCGAGCCAGAAGCTGTAAGAACTATCCTTCGCCGTGTCGAACAGTTCGGAATAGGCAACCTTTATCTCGACGTCGTATTCGCCGTAGGGGAGGCCGCTGACCTTCATGACGGGGACCTGATAGAGCGTTTTGCTGGACTCCTTGTCGACCGTCCACTCACCCTTGCCGTCTTCATTAACAGTATAACTGTAGCCATAGTAGTTGTTGACAACAAACTTCTTAACGGCAGTTCCTTCCTTATCCGTCACGGTAACGAATATCGCGCCGGAGTCGCTGTCGGTAAGGGAGATGATGTCAAAGCCCGTTCCCTTGAAGGTGAACGTCGCGGTCGGCCATGCAGTGCTGTCATCTGTTGACGTGACCGTCGTCTTCATGGCGCTGCCAAGGCTGTATTTTGCGAAGCTGTCATAAGCTTCGTCATAGCCGTATACATTGGCAGCGTCGTCGCCAAGCTTGTCAGCAGCCTGATTGGCTTTGGCTGTTGTGCCTTCCGTAATCCATGTTCCTGTGAAGTTTACAAAGCTGTCTTCATAGTAGACGGTCGTCGCGGGATAGATGTACACCGTGTAGCCCACGGTTCCTGTTTTCACTTCTCCGTTGACAGTCTGTGTTCCTGTTACGTTGACGGTAAAGCTGTCAGCGCCGCTGATAAGCTTTGTGGGCGTATAAAGAACCGTGTACGTGGTCTCATCAACCGTCACATCAGCATATTTCGCGCCCTTGGCTTCAACCGCTGTTACATGAGCTTTTTCAAGCGTTTTGTTCAAGTCTCCGAGTTTGATGCTGATCGGCAGTCCGTAGTCCGCCACAAATTCGACAGTGTTGCTGAATGTGTAGTACAGGAAAACTTCCTTGAGGTCGTCTCTCTTTGTTACCTCATCACAGATATAATAGCTGTAACGATACTGCGCGCCGATCTGAGGCATGGTGGAAAGGTCAGCACTGACGGTCTGCTTAACGTTCAGGCTGTTCAGCACGTCTCCGTTGGCAAGAGGTCCCTTCCACGGGTCATTCAAGCCGATATTTTCATTGAACCGGACATTGCCCTTCACTGCGATGTTGTAGTTATAGAACTCATCGCCGGTGGTCTTGTCGATGTAGTGAACGGTAAGGGAATCCTCGGTCTGTTTTGCACGGACATAGTATGTGACTTTCATGCCCTGCTGACGGTAAATCTCAATGCCGGTTACTATCGGTTCGCCGCCTTCATTGTACCCAAATTCGCCGGAAATACTGGTATACTTGCCCAGTCCGCTGTTATCGAAATCTGCCTCTGTCGCAGCCCAAGCAACAACTTCCGTACCATTATATTCGTAACTCGTATTGCCGGCCGCAGTAGTGCCGCTGAGCTTTGTGCTGACGTTGTCGCTGGTAGGCGTCACGGTGATCAAATAAACTTCATAGTCGGACATCTCGACGCCGCGAATCATTCCCAGACGGCGATAATAATTTTTAGCTGCTGTCGTAGTTGTTTCACAGTGGAACGCGAGAGACTTGGACGTTGGGAAGGACGACGGTGTTTCGTCGCCGGATTCATACTTCACCGTATAATCAAGCAGAACATATTTTTCATCTAAGTAATCCAAATCCGACCAGTTTTCCTTTTGAGGACCCCAGTCAACGACCTGAGTTGTGACTTCGTCGGTTACATCGGTTTCCTGAAGATAGTAAGCAACGATCTGGTCATCGGACGCTATTACATTAGTCCAGTTCTCACCGTCAGCGGAGTAGGCCCAGTTACTATCCCAATAGCGGATATACTTGAAGTCAGTTCCGTCTCTGGTC
>CAKSXP010000010.1 GCA_934515035.1 uncultured Oscillospiraceae bacterium | reverse complement strand
CTGCTGTACGCTCCCCAAAAGCCGCTTTTACTGTCATTCCTCATTGTGAACGCCCGGCGCTTCTTCCTCTTCCCCGCACATTGGATACTTATCCGTATCCCACCAGTAGCGGTCAAGGATCTCAGAATCCCGGTAAAGCCGGGCCGGCTCCCCGGCCGTCATCTGCGAAACGTCGATATGGCGGCTCGCCCCATCGATCGTAACGATATTCCAGAAATGCGTCTCCTTGTCCAGACGCCCCTCGACGACCGTGCAGTCGATCCCCTTGGCAATACACAGACTCATGAACGCCATCGCCGCGCCCTCGCTGTCCGCGGTACCGTTGACAACAGCGCCGTAGGCCGTGGAATCAATGGTGCTGTCGGTGCGGGCCTGTTCGACCATACGGCAGCTCTGAAACAGCACTCCGGCAATACTGTAAACCGTTTCGACACTGTTCGCGCCTGACGCTCTGGACGCCAGCTGTGCGACGGACTCTCTGAGCTTTTCCTTCATCGTCCTGATAAGCTCCGGATCCCTTCCATAATCGAAGCTGAGCTCAAATATCTTCTCCAGCCCGCTTTCGGGATATACCGCCACGACAACGGAAGGCTCTATCAGCGTCATCAGCGGGTTTTCACGATATACCGCGCTTACCCTCTGCTGGATCTCCTCCTGCGTCAGTCCTGTGGTATTCAGCCTGACCGTCAGCGTCGGCTCAAGATCGCGTATCGCGTCATGCATCGCTTCCTGGAGCTTCGACACACCCGTGACCGTCTGTATCGATTCCACCTGCTCCGCAGTTCTGCGGTAGTTTATGAATATCTCAGCCTCATAGTAGGATACTATCCTGTTGATATCGTAGGACATATAATCAACGGCATAAGCGCCCAGGGCGGTATCGGACTTGACCTCCCAGCACGCGACCGCTATATCGTCGCTGACAGTGCCGTCATAATTGCTGAAGGTGAGCTTTCCGCTCTCCTCATGGCGCTGTACCATCAGACTTATCGCACGGCGCAGCGCATTATAGCTGCTGATCGAACCGGAGAGGACCTCCACCTCCGAAGCCACCATGTCCTCGGTATAATCCTTGGTTGTGTAATATTCGGTTTTGAGCATCGAGCAGCCGCATTGCGGCAGCATAAGCGCTGCCAGCAGGACTGCGCAGAGCCATTTTTTCAAGTGCCCAGCTCCTCATCAACTATCACGACCTCGACCCGCTCCATATCAAGCATCGGACCGTACAGGACCACAAGTCCTCTGCATATACGTTGGGGCGAGCGGCAGTCATAGCACCTGTCGCCCTTTACCGCGCAGGGTGTTTTTACGCCCAGCCGCTGCGCATTCCTCGGCGCCGCGATGTTGCGCGCACGCCATATGGCCGAATCCAGGTCATCCGTTATCTTGTTTGTTCCGATTATTATGTAAACCTTTTTCTTGTCAAACAGCGTACCAGCAACGCGGTTCCCGCGGCCGTCAATGTTGACTATCTCGCCTGTCTGCGCCACTGCGTTCGCCGAGCAGACATAAACCTTCGCTCCGGTAGCCGCCCTGATGATCTCCGGTGTCTTGTGAAACCAGTGCCAGCTGACCGCGTTATTTTCGGTCAGCTTTTCATACAGCCCTATTTGCTCGAGCGTCATGCTGCCGCCGAGACCGACCGTCGTATCCTTTATGTTCCCGGCAAGGTACTCGGCAGCCTCCGCCCCGGTTGCGAACCGGCTGACTTCAAAGCCCCTGTTTCTCAGATTTTCCATCGTTTTTTCAACGTTCACGGTATCCGCCTCCGGTCTATTTGTTGTCGTTGATGCTCAGGAAGCCGTTTCCAAAGACCTCCCGGGAGTCGCTTATTATGACAAACGCGCTCTCGTCAAACTCCTTGATGACTTTACGCAGGTCAACAATCTGCTGCTGCTTGATAACGCAGAGAATGACTTCCTTTTCAGTCCCGGAGTATGCACCGACGCCGTTAAGGAGCGTTACACCGCGCTTGAGCCTTTCGGTGATCGCCCGCTGTATTTCATCGCTCGCATCGGAAATGATATAGCAGACCTTACTGTTGACCGCGCCGTAGAGCACAAAGTCTACCACCTTTGAGACTATAAACATCGTTATCATCGCATACATCGCGCTCTCGTATTTGCCGAAGATCACAACGAACAGGAGGACCACAACTATATCCAGCAGCATCACCAGCGTGCCGAAATTGATATGCTGATATTTGACGCGAAGGAACTTTGCGACGATATCTACTCCGCCAGTGGTTCCGTTTGCGGAAGCTATCAGGCCGAGTCCAAGACCCTTTATCAGGCCGCCGAAAATCGCGGCGAGCAACGGCTGCTGTGTTATGTTAACCGGAAACATTGCAAGCACATCGACCATTGCAGAGCTCAGAAGCATACCAACGAGCGATCTTGCCATGAAGCTCAGCCCGAACTTTTTCCATGACACGGCAAAAAGCGGTATGTTGATGATGATCGTCAAAACGCCGACGGGCAGCTTCGTCAGGTAATTGATTATCATCGCGATACCGGTCACACCGCCGGTTATTATGGCGTGCGGATACATGAAAAACTGAAACCCGACTGCATAAAGCATTGCGCCTGCCACGATCTTGATATAAGCAAGTATGATCGAAACTGCACTTTCCTTCTTCACCATATTTCCTCCCACGTCAGATAAGTGTCATCTGTTCCTCGCCTCTGTCCTCTTCCCGGAGAAGCGCCCCTGCGGCGGGAATGCTGCGGACCCGGTAACGCGCCGTATTTTTGATGCTCGTTGCGGACAGCGGCTCGGCGCGGTCCAGCTTCCACTTGGGCTTGAGCGTCATTACGCCGACGCCCTGTGTTGTGCGGCTGGTCTTGGGCTGCATCAGCGCGGTATTGAAAACGAGCGCTCTGCCCTCGGTCGAGAATACCGCTATTTCCATATCCTCGTCAAGAGGCAAAATGCTCCTCACCGCGTTCTTGTCCGAATAGGCCCCCGTCAGCTTGCGGCGGTTTGTCTTTGTCGCATAGGCCGAAAGCTCCAGCCGCGCGGCCTTTCCGTTTTCAAAGAACAGCAGAAGATGCTTTGAATAATCCCCCGGATCCACGATAGATATGACATTTTCGCCCTCGTCCATGTTAAGATGCGACGGGAGAAAAACGCCCAGCACCGACGCTTTCATATCGTCAAAATCGCTGATCCTGCACTTATAGACCTGCTGCTTATCGGTAAACACCAGAAGCTCCCCCCGGTTTTTTGCCGGGAAGCTCAGAGCCAGCGCGTCGTTCTCCTTGAACTTCTGCTCGGACGCCATGCGCAGGGACTGCGGCGTTATCTTCTTGAAATATCCGTCCCGCGAAAGGAACAGCACAACGTCGTAATTCTCGGCGCCGTCCTCTTCGACATACTGTTCGATCTCCCCCGCATGGACGATGACCGTCCGGCGTGGCTCGGCATATTTTTTTATGATCTGTTTGAGCTCGTCGGTTATGACGCTCCTGATCCTCCGGCGGCTGCCGAGCAGATCCTCGAGGTCGCTTATCTCCTTTTCGAGCTCATCCGTCTCATTAATACGTTTCAGGATATATTCGCGGTTTATGTTGCGCAGCTTTATCTCCGCGACGTATTCGGCCTGTATCTCGTCTATGCCGAAGCCTATCATAAGGTTTGGCACGACCTCGGACTCCTGCTCCGTTTCGCGTATGATCTTTATCGCCTTGTCGATATCCAGAAGTATCTTTCCAAGGCCCTTCAGCAGATGCAGCTTGTCCCGCTTTTTTGCAAGATCATAGTAAACGCGGCGCTTGACGCAGTCCTCGCGCCAGGCGATCCACTCGGTGAGTATTTCCCGGACACCCATGACCCGCGGATTTCCCGCGATAAGTATATTGAAGTTGCAGGAAAAGGTGTCCATCAGCGGAGTTATCTTGAAAAGCTTCGCCATCAGCTTCTCAGGGGCCGTGCCCCGCTTGAGATCGATCGCAAGCTTAAGCCCGCTCAGATCGGTCTCGTCGCGCATATCCGTTATTTCCCGCACCTTGCCTGACTTTATGAGCTCCGCGACCTTGTCCATTATGGCTTCGGTCGTCGTGGTATAGGGTATCTCGTATACCTCGATCAGGTTCTGCTCCCTGACGTATCTCCACCTGGCGCGCACCTTGAAGCCGCCGCGGCCCGTGCGGTATATCTCCCGCATCTCCGCCGCGTCGTAGACAAGCTCGCCCCCGGTCGGGAAATCCGGAGCAAGCAGCGTTGTCATAATGTCATGCTCCGGGTCGCGCAGCAGCTCGATCGTCGTCTGACAGACCTCCGCAAGGTTGAAGCCGCATATCTGGCTTGCCATTCCGACGGCGATGCCCAGATTCGCGGAGACGAGCACATTCGGAAATACCGTCGGCAGCAGGCTCGGTTCCTTCATCGTGCCGTCGTAGTTATCCGTAAAATCGACGGTGTCCTTGTCTATATCCCGGAATATCTCGGCGCTGATGGGTGCAAGCTTCGCCTCGGTATATCGGCTGGCGGCATAGGCCATATCTCGGGAATACACCTTTCCGAAGTTGCCCTTGCTGTCCACAAAAGGCGTCAGAAGGGCTTCGTTGCCCTTTGAAAGACGCACCATCGTCTCATATATGGCGCTGTCCCCGTGGGGATTGAGCTTCATCGTCTGTCCGACGATATTAGCACTTTTTGTGCGCGCGCCGGAGAGCAGATTCATCTTGTACATCGTATACAGAAGCTTGCGGTGCGAGGGCTTGAACCCGTCGATCTCGGGTATCGCGCGGGAGACGATAACGCTCATGGCATAGGGCATGTAGTTCTGCTCCAGCGTCTGGGTTATCGGCTGTTCAAGCACCTCCGCGTGCAGCCCAATCACATTCGGGTTCTGCGCCTTTGGTTTTTCGGTTTCCGTTTTCTTCTTTCGGGCCATATGTGACCTTACCTTTCATCGCGCTTCGGCGCTGTTCATTTTTTGCTGTTCTTCTGCTTTTTCGGCATGAGCTCAGCGCCGCATTTCGGACATTTTACGGTGTCCAGAAGCTTTCCGGTTATATGCTCTCCGCACTTCGGACAGTTGAGGCAGTTCATGCGTATGCCCGCTCCCAGCAAAATGAGCACAACGCCGGCAATTATCGTTGCCGTACGCAGAAAGGTGCCGCTTGCAAAATTGGTTATGCCGGCGATGAGTATTATAGTCGCTGCCGTATACAGCACGCATACAATGTTTCTTGCTGTTTTGAATTTCATTGTTTCGGTATCTCCTTTGAGTTTTTACGATATATCCGCAAGGTCAAGGAACTTGTATCCGTTCTCCGCGATATGTTTTTTTCTTCCCGCAAGATCGTCGCCCAGCAGGAGCTCAAACATGCGCGCCGTCAGTTCCATATCCTCCGGCATGACCTTGATGAGACGGCGTGTTTCCGGGTTCATAGTCGTAAGCCACATCATCTCCGGATCGTTTTCGCCAAGACCCTTTGACCGGTTTATCGTTGCCTTCGCACCGTCGAGCGAGTCGATTATCTCCGCCTTTTCCCGCTCGGAATAGGCAAAATAAGTCTTTCCCCTGCTCTCAATCTCGTAAAGCGGGGATTCCGCAATGTAAACATATCCCTCGTTGATAAGCGTCGGAACAAGGCGGTAGAGCATCGTCAGTATAAGCGTACGTATCTGGTATCCGTCGAAGTCCGCATCGGTGCAGATGATAACGCGCTTCCAGCGCAGATTGTCGATGTCAAAGTTTGAAAGCTCCTTGCCCCTGCCCTTTTCGACCTCGACGCCGCAGCCCAGCACCTTTATGAGGTCGGTTATGATCTCGCTTTTGAATATGCGGGCGTAATCCGCCTTCAGGCAGTTGAGGATCTTGCCGCGCACCGGCATGATCCCCTGAAACTCCGCGTCTCTGGACAGCTTGCAGGCGCCGAGCGCGGAGTCGCCCTCGACTATATATATTTCGCGGCGGCTGACGTCCCGCGTCCGGCAGTCAACGAATTTCTGCACGCGGTTTGATATGTCGATCGAGCCGGAGAGCTTTTTCTTTATGTTAAGGCGCGCTTTTTCCGCCGTCTCGCGGCTGCGCTTGTTCACGAGCACCTGCTCGACGACCCGGTCCGCCTCCTGCCTGTGTTCGATAAAGTATATCTCGAGCTGGGAGCGCAGAAAGTCCGTCATCGCCTCCTGAATGAACTTATTGTTGATGGACTTCTTCGTCTGGTTCTCATATGAGGTCTGTGTCGAGAAGCAGTTCGTCACCAGGACAAGGCAGTCCGCGATATCCTGGAAGCTGATCTTGCTTTCGTTTTTCTGATATTTATTCGCTTTTTTGATGTATGCATCGACCGCCGAGACGAAAGCCGATTTGACCGCCTTTTCCGGTGCGCCGCCGTGCTCGAGCCAGCTTGAGTTGTGATAATACTCTATGCCGCTGACCTTGTTCGAAAAGCAGAAGGCCGCGGACATGCGGACCTTGTATTCGGGCTTGTCCTCACGGTCGCGCCCGCGCCGCTCCGCCTCGATATATGTTGGTGAAGAGAGCGTCCCTTCTCCCGCTATCTCGGTCACATAGTCGAGGATACCGTTTTCATATACAAAATCCTCCGTCTCGAACTTTCCCCCGACCTGGTTCCGGAAGCGGAACGTTATGCCGGCGTTGACAACGGCCTGACGGCGCAGAACATCGGTGAAGTATTCTTTCGGTATTCTGATGTCCGTAAAAACGTCGAGGTCCGGCAGCCATCGCGTCGTTGTTCCGGTTTTCTTGCGGTCGGCCGGCTCCTTTTTCAGACCGCCGACGATCTCTCCCTTTTCGAAATGAAGCGAATACTTGCTCCCGTCGCGCCATACCGTGACGTCCATATATCGAGAGGCATACTGCGTGGCGCAGGCACCGAGACCGTTCAGCCCGAGCGAATATTCGTAATTGTCGCCCTCTAGGTTGTTGTATTTGCCGCCGGCATAAAGCTCGCAATACACCAGCTCCCAGTTATAGCGGCCCTCCGCGGCGTTCCAGTCCACGGGACAGCCGCGCCCGAAATCCGCTACCTCGATCGAGTTATCCTCAAAATGAGTGACGGTTATCAGATCGCCGTGTCCCTCGCGGGCCTCGTCTATGGAGTTTGACAGTATTTCGAAAACGGCGTGCTCGCAGCCGTCGAGCCCATCCGAGCCGAAAATCACTCCCGGGCGCTTGCGGACCCTGTCCGCGCCCTTGAGCTGGGATATGCTCTCGTTGCCGTAATCGCGCGTGCTTTTCTTCGTCATTGTTCCTTGCTCCTGAAATACAATATCTTGTACTTTTCCAAATAAAAACTGATTTATATAGTATAACCTATGAGACCTGAAAAATCAACTGATTTGCGCCGTCCATACGGCATGTGCCGCACATTGATAAACGGCAAAAGCGGAGACGACTTTTGAGTCGTCTCCGCCGCGTCGCAGGCCTCCCCTACTTTCGCAAAGGTGCCTCTTCACTTGACACTCCGAGCATTCTGCGCTAACATATCCAATATCACCCTCGGGATATGCCCTCAGCGCAGCGAGCCGGGACCTTTCGCCAAACATGCTTTTTCAGCATCGGCACCGGTCTTGGGCTTCCCGCCCGTCCGGCCGCTCTTTTCTGTGTCCGAGTCTATTATGGCGCACAGCGGCTGTTCATATGCATGAAAATTTTTCCGCATCGTGATTATCCGTAAGATGTTTTGAATACAATATAGTTACCATTGATCAGCATGGCACCAAATTCAAATCGAACGGAGTTCAACATGTCGGAAAAAAGAAAACTGCGCCGGGCACATGAGGCAGAGCTCAAAAAGCAGAAGGATGCGATCTCCGCCATACAGCGCGAGCTTGAATGTGCATATTCAAATTTTAACAGCGAGACCGATCCCGCTCTGACCGAGGCGTATATATATGAGATCAGTGCTCTGCGGGCAAGATATGACCACGCATTTCAAAACCTCAAGCACCTGTTTCAATGACCGGAGGTTCATATATGTTTGTTTTTATTCTGATGATATCGGCAGCTCTCGGCATGCTGTGGCTGCTTTTCAAGCTGCTGAAGCGTCCGATCAAATGGGCGCTCAAATTGCTGCTGAACGCGCTGATCGGCTTTGTCGGGCTTTTGATACTGAATTTTCTCGGCTCATTCATCGGCATCAGCCTCGGCGTCAACTGGTTCAACGCGATCATAACCGGGGTTCTGGGCGTGCCGGGCGTTATCCTGCTGCTGCTCATAAAATACATACTGCTTTGAAAAACGTCATGGCCTGAATTGTGGCCATGGCGTTTTTTGTGCGTATTTCTGCCCTTTAAGTTACAGACTGGTAACAATTCATTGACGTGTTTTAGTCAACATGCTATAATTTTTGTGTGAACCATCGCATTTTTTGAGCACTATTGCCATAATATGTTTAGAAAAGGAGACAAATGCCATGGCAGAGTCCAGCTGGAGGATTCCTCCCGAACCCATCGCAGATGAGAAAATCGCAAAAACCCTCGAGGCTGACATCATCGTTATCGGCGCAGGTCACGCCGGTACCGCCGCAGCCCGTGCCGCAGCGGAAGCCGGAGCTTCCGTTATCTGCATTGACAAGCAGAAGGACAAACAGCAGTGGGTGCTTGGCTTCGAAATAGGCACCCTCAACTCCAGACTTGCTCTCTCCCGCGGGATCCCGGAATATGATCCCCTCGACCTGGTCAGAGAGTGGCAGCGCCGCACACTCAACCGCTCCAATCCCGCGCTGGTCATGAAGTTTGCAAAAAACTCCGGCGCGGCTCTGGACTGGTTCATTGAGCCGGTCGAGCAGAAGATAATTGACAACGCCTATTTCTTTATGAACCATCCCCCAAAGAACGCCAAAGCGGACATCAACGGTCAGGTCGGCTTTGTCGGCACCTGCATTTTCCGCAACGACGATCATCCCGAGCTTGAGCTTCCCGTCGCCGTCAAGCAGAACCAAGCCTACGCCATCGGTCTTGGCGCCCGTTTCTTCTGGCAGCAGGACGCTCAGTATCTGACCATGGAGGATGGCCGCGTGACCGGCGTTATCGCACGCGACATCTCCGACAGGAACGTTGAGACCTACATACACTATAAGGCCGGAAAGGGCGTTCTTCTCGCCGCAGGCGACTTCGGCGCCAACGAAGAAATGGTCAGAGAGCTCTGCGTTGAAGGCGCGGATCTCTGCGACCCCGAAGGGCGCATCCGCTCCAACACCTGGGATGGCCGCGGGATCCAGATGGGTGTGTGGGCCGGCGGACGTCTTGAACCGCGGCCTCTGGCCGGCGGCGGTCCGATGGCCGGACCTCCGGGCGTTCTCGGGTCGACAGCGGGTTGGCTCACCATGAACGCATTCGGCAAACGCTTCGGCGACGAGGGCAACATATTCGCGCGCATTCAGGGCAATATGCAGCCCTACGGTAAATATGCCTGCGTCTGGGATGCGAACTGGAAGGAACAGCTCGACCGTGAAGGGCTTGACCACGGCGCGCTCGACCCGACCGGACCCGAGCATTTCTATGGAGCCATCATCAAAGCGCTGGCCGAAGCCCCTGCAAAAGGTCCTGAGGGCGGCGATTTCATGCCCCCCATCGGCGGTATGTCCATGAAGATCTATGCCGCATATAACCTCGCTGATCTTGCCGATTACCTCGGCTATGAGGGCGAGGCAAGGGCAAACTTCATTTCCACGATCAAGCGATACAACGAAATGTGCGTCACCGGGCGCGATGAGGAGTTTGCAAAAGACCCGCACCTTATGCTTCCGATCGTCCAGCCCCCGTTCTACGGCATGGTGAGCGAGAAGCGCTATCCCGTCGGCGGCGGCGGATGGACCTGCGGCGGTCTGTGGACCAACGACGACCAGCAGGTACTCAACGCCAGGCTCGAGCCCATTCCCGGACTGTTTGCATCCGGCAACTGCTGCGGCAACCGCTTCGGCATGCAGTACGTCTGCCCCATCGGCGGCGTTTCCATCGGCATGGCGCTCACTCTCGGCCGCCTTGCCGGTGACTATATGGCAAAGCTCTGATAAAACAACGGTCAGGCATCCCTTTGGGATGCCTGACCATCGCTTTCTCCCCGCCGCGGCGGGGAGAATTTTTATTCTCTTACAGTCTTCTGTAATCCGTCCTTCTCATGCGGGAGGTGTCCTCGTTCTCGATTATCTCGTCGAGCAGCGCGATGAGCTTCGGACTGTCCTCGGACAGGGTGCCCTTTACGGGAACATAGTTCGAGGCGTGGTTGGACGTAAAATGCAAACCTTTGAGCGTTATTCCCTCTATGAGCAGCTTTGTCTCAAGCAGGGATTCGCGTGCGGACTGGACAACGAATTTTCCCTCCTGGATATCCTCATACATCTTGGTTCCCGGCACCGGCATATAAGTCATTGCGCTCAGATGCTTCGGAGCCATTTTGTTTATGATGTCGGCGGTCATCGTTGCATTTCTTATATACGCGTCGCCCGCGCCGGCAAGTCCGATGAGGATTATATCCCAGAGGTCGAATCCGGCTTCTCTGAGCGCCAGACCGGCCTCCAGCATCTGCTCGGCATTCACGCCCTTGCCGCATTTGAGCAGCAGGTCTCCGTCTCCCGTCTCAACGCCGAGATACGCTCTGTCGAGTCCCGCCTCGCGGATCTGCTTAAGCTCCGCGGGCGTTTTGCGCATCGTGCTGCGCGGTCCGGCATAGGTCGTCACTCTGCGGAGGTGCGGAAAATATTTTCTCAGTCTGTCCAGCACTGTCAGGAGATACTCGGTGGGCAGCGCGATGGCGTCTCCGTCGCAGAGGAAAATGGTCTCCGTATCATGATAAACGTCCTTGGCCATCTCGATATCCTCAAGCACGTCCTCCAGCGGGCGGACATGATACTTCTTGTCCTTATACATTCCGCAGAAGGTGCAGGCATTGTGGCTGCATCCTACCGTGCACTGCAAAAGCAGGCTCTTCCACTCTCCGGGCGGACGGTAAATCGTTCCTTCATATCTCATCGCTTTTTAACCTTCCTTATCTGAATCTCTTTGAATACTCCTTATATTCTTCTCAAACCTGCTGCGCGCACCCATTACCTCATGCCCGCAGCCAAGGCAGCGCAGTTTGAAATCTGCGCCTGTACGCAGCACCTGCCACCGCTTCTCGCCGCAGGGGTGCTGCTTTTTCATCGTCAATATATCGCCGACTCTGATGTCCATACCTCATATTTTCCTTTTCTGTTGGCAATAATAACTCCACACAAACGACTTGTAAGTGGAGGATGCAAAATGAAATCGATCGTAACCGCCAGATTTGACGACAGGGACAGCGCCGATCTCGCTCTCATGCGCCTGCGCCGCAGCGGAGTCCGCTTTGACTTCACAGGGCTGCTCATAAACGGCGGCGAACGCGGAGCAAACGCCGGAGTATTCAGCCCGTACAGTATCAATATGGTGAATCAGCCCGGTGCGTCCGACCCCTTTTTCCCTCCGGTCGGCTCCCGCGCCATATTTTCCAACGAAGCCAGCGTCCCGAAGAGAGAAGCTATACTGAAACTTCTCGTATCCAGAGAAGATATCCCGCAGGCCCGCGATATTATCCGCTCTGTCGGCGGACGTCATATAGAGGTCATCTAGGCTTTTTTATCTCATTCCAATAGCGCTTCGCGGCCTGTTCGGTCTTGTTGTCGCCATAATTATAGTAGTGAGCGTTTTTAAGCGAATCGGGAAGATACTGCTGCCTGACCCAATGGTTCGGATAGTCGTGGGCATATTTATAACCCTGTTCTCGTTCAAAGCCCGTACCGTCTGCATGGACATTCTGAAGCTCGCGGGGGACCGGCCCCGCCTTGCCCGCGCGGACATCCGCCAGCGCGGCGTCGATCGCCAGCATACCAGTGTTGGATTTCGGCGCAGTGCACAGCAGGATCACGGCATCCGCCAGCGGCAGGCGCCCCTCCGGCAGGCCAAGCTGCAGCGCCGTGTCGATGCAGGCTTTCACTATCGGGATGCACGCCGGCCAGGCAAGCCCCACATCCTCGGTACACGCGCAGAGTATCCTGCGGCAGGCGGAGGCAAGATCTCCCGCCTCGAGCAGCCGCGCAAGATAGTGTATCGCAGCATCCGGATCCGAGCCTCGGATCGACTTGTGCAGCGCGGAAAGGATATCATAATGCCCGTCCCCGTCGCGGTCATAGCGCATCGCGCTGCGCTGGGAAACGGCCTGTGCATCGGCCATCGTCAGATATACGGTCCCGCTTTCCCGCCTTCCCGCGGAGAACATCAGTTCCACCGCATTCATCGCCTTGCGGACGTCGCCGCCGCAGGCAGACGAGATATGTTCGACGACTCCCGCCTCTGTTTCGGCGATAACGCCTTCTCTGTTCTCCATAATGGATATGGCCCGGCGCACAGCGGGCACTGCCGCCGCCGGCTCGATCTGCTTGAACTCAAACACCGTGCTCCGGCTGAGGATCGCGTTGAACACATAGAAATACGGATTCTCCGTTGTCGACGCGATGAGCGTTATCTTTCCGTTTTCGATGAACTCCAGGAGAGACTGCTGCTGTTTTTTGTTAAAATACTGTATCTCGTCAAGGTACAGCAAAACGCCGCCCGGCGTCATGAAGGTGTCCAGCTCCGCTATGATGTTCTTGATATCGGCTATTCCGGCCGTCGTTGCGTTGAGGCGGCGCAGAGTCCGGTTGGTACGCTCTGCGATGATGCGCGCGACCGTTGTCTTTCCCGTACCCGACGGGCCGTAGAAGATCATATTCGGAATGTTCCCGCTCTCGACAATGCGGCGCAGAAGCCCGTCCTTTCCAAGGATGTGCTCCTGTCCGACGACATCGTCAAGGCTGTGCGGGCGTATCTCGTCCGCCAGCGGGCGATAGCTTCCGTCAGCCATTATGCCATCTCTCCAGTCGCTTGATATTTACACGGCTATTATAGACGATAACGCCGCTGTCTTGCAATACAAAAAGCTTGGATTCCGCCCTCCACTGTGCTAGAATAGACGCAAAACCACACTCGGAGGCTCCGTTATGAGGACTCAGGAACAGATAGATGCGATAATATCCGGGCTGGAGGCAGCCTATCCCCTTGCCGAATGCGCGCTCGAATATGAAAAGGATTACGAGCTGCTCTTCTCCGTCCGGCTCGCCGCGCAGTGCACCGATGCCCGCGTAAACACCGTAACGCCCGCCCTGTTTGAACGCTATCCGACTCTTGAAAGCTTTGCGGAGGCAGACGTTGAGGAGGTCGGGCAGTACATACGTTCCTGCGGCTTTTTCCGCTCCAAGGCGCGCGACATCGTTCTCTGCGCGCAGGCGCTTCTGGAGCGCCACGGCGGCAGGGTGCCCGGCACGATGGATGAGCTGCTCGCTCTTCCCGGCGTCGGCCGCAAGACCGCAAACCTCATCCTCGGCGACATTTTCAAGGAGCCCGGCGCCGTTGTCGTCGATACCCATTGCATAAGGCTTTCCAACCGGCTCGGCCTTGTAGACGGCCTGAAGGAACCGGTCAAGATCGAGCATGCGCTGCGCGAGATACTGCCGCCGGAGAAATCCTCCGACTTCTGCCACCGTCTCGTCCTGCACGGGCGGGCGGTATGCACGGCGAGAAAGCCCGATTGCGGCAGCTGCACGATACGCCACGTCTGTCAGACCTGCTCCGGATGAGTCAGTTCCTCAAGCAGTTCCCGGTCCGTTATCAATCTGAATCTGGGCAGCCCTTTATCGAGGGCTGCCATTTCCATACACTTTATGAAAACGTCATAATAATCCCCGTTTTTGACGCCAAGGCGCTTTGCCATGCCGGGGATTATCTCCTCGTTGACCTTACGGAGAGAGGGGTCCTCCTTCGTCTGTGCCGCCACCGTATATGCCGTCGCGCAGACAAATTCATAAGCTTCCGCTTCTGTCATTGTCTTTTGCAGATAATACTTATCTCCGACATATCCATGCAGGACTCTCTGTGCGTCATAGTATCCCAGCGTCATGAGTTCCTTTGCGTGCTCGCTCTCAAAATCCAGCACGCTGCCGAGATCCTCTGTCGGTGCGATCGTCGTGACCGAGACATCATCCGGTATCCTGACGCGTTTTTCAACGCCGACTCCGTATATGCGGACGACGATAAGATCTTTGTATCCGCGGGTTATCAGCGAATTGATGGGCACGACGTCCTGGACGCCGCCGTCCGAATAGCGCTTTCCCCGTATCTTCTCGTTCTTGAAGGCCGGAAAATACGCGCTTGCGAGCAGCATCTCCCCGATCTGGCCTTCCGGCAGATCGCGCACGTCGATGTCCAGTTCCTTCATGTCGGACAGCGAATAGGTGACGATGAACAGCTCAACATCCGATGCCCTGACCGCCTTTTCATCCACAACGCTGTTGATCCATTCGCGCAGAGGCGTAACATCGATACCTCCGGCGCGTATCGCATCGAGTGCATATCTGGCAAGGGACTTTACCCCGCCGAGCTTCAGACTGCGGTCAAAAAACCCCTTCATCAGCTCGTCATCCACGTCCATGACCATAGAATATCGAATATTGCTCCATATCTTCTCCGCCTGGTCCAGATCACGCATCGTCATGAGCGCGCCGTTGAGCGCGCCGACCGAAGATCCGGACACGGCGTTATATTTTATTCCGGCCTCCTCGAGCGCGCGCCAAACTCCGACCTGATACGCGCCCCTCGCACCGCCGCCCTCTAGAGCGACAGCATAGGTTTTGTTTCTGTCAAGAAGAAGCTCAGGCTTTTCCGGCATGTTTTTTCCTCCGTTCATAGTCCGCCGATTGGCAGCGGCACAGCGCACCTGACAGCGCGCGCCCATGTCAGCCGGCGGCAGTATTCCCGATATTGATTCTACCACACTTTCCCGCGCGAAGCATACGGCTTTCTGTGAAGTTTCTGTAAACATATAGTTTGGAGATATTGACATCCGGCGCTTTGAAAAACTAAACTATACAGTTAGTAAGATAATCATGAAAGGACAACCTGGCCAACATGCTGAAACTGACAAACATCCATAAATCATACCAGGCCGGTGACAGTACGGTCGAGGCCCTCAAGGGTATCGACCTGGCTTTCCGGGAGAGCGAATTCGTCTCCATTCTGGGCCCCTCGGGCTGCGGAAAAACAACGCTGCTCAACATCATCGGCGGACTGGACCAATATTCAAGCGGCGACCTTGTCATCAACGGCCGCAGCACAAAGGATTTCCGCGACAGCGACTGGGACGCTTACCGAAACCACTCGATAGGCTTCGTTTTCCAGTCATACAACCTCATCCCGCATCAGAGCGTGCTTTCCAACGTCGAGCTGGCGCTGACGCTCTCCGGCGTTTCCAAGGCCGAGCGCCGCGAGCGCGCAAAAAAGGTGCTCGAACAGGTCGGGCTCGGCGACCAGATCTATAAAAAGCCGAACCAGATGTCCGGCGGGCAGATGCAGCGCGTTGCCATCGCGCGCGCACTGATAAACGATCCGGACATCCTCCTCGCGGATGAACCCACCGGCGCTCTCGACAGCGAGACCAGCGTTCAGATAATGGAGATACTGCGCGAGATCTCCAAAGACAAGCTCATCATCATGGTCACGCACAACCCCGAGCTCGCCGAGACCTATTCCTCCCGCATCATCCGCCTGCTCGACGGGCGCGTCACCGGCGACAGCATGCCGTATGAAACGGAAAGCCTCCCTGCCGCCGCGCCGTCCGTCAACAAAAAGCGCCGTCCGTCCATGTCGTTTTTCACCGCGCTGAGCCTTTCGCTGAACAACCTCATGACCAAAAAGGGGCGCACCTTCCTCACCGCCTTTGCCGGCAGCATAGGCATTATCGGCATCGCGCTGATACTCTCGCTGTCAAACGGCATACAGACATATATAGACCGCGTACAGGAGGATACTCTGTCCTCATACCCGATAACCATCGAGGCCGAGACCATGGATATGTCCTCGCTCGTCACCTCCCTCATGGGCGTTAACGGCGGAGACGACGGTGAAGAAGCTCACGAGCTCGACGCGGTTTATTCCAACACCATAATGTACGACCTCATCAATTCTCTTTCTTCCATGGAGGCGGAGACAAACAACCTGACCGCCTTTAAGGAATATCTGGAAAGCAGCGGCTCTCCGATCAGGGATTATACGAGCGCGATACAATACAGCTATGACCTGGATATGGACATATACGCCAAGGACACGGAGGGCACGATATTCAAATCCGACGTTACCGACCTTCTCGAGACCTGCATGAGCGCGATGTACGGCGGAGATTACAGCTCATACTTTTCCACCTTCGGCAGCGCCTATTCCCAGATGGAGGTTTGGGAAGAGATGCTCCCGCCCCAGGACGGAGAGGACGGGCTTGTCAACGAGCTCCTCGCCGAACAATACGACGTTATCTATGGTTCATGGCCGCAGAACTATGACGAGGCGGTGCTGATCGTCAACAAGGACAACGAAATCAGCGACCTTGTCATATACTGTCTCGGACTCGGCAAGCAGAGCAGCGTTGTCGAGGCGATGCAGAACTTCATGGACGGCAGCGAAATGGACACTTTTGACGAGAGCTGGAGCTATGAGGACATATGCAATATGACCTTCAAGGTCGTCCTGCCCGCAGAGTATTACCGCCACGACTCCGAAACCGGCGCATATACAAACATAAGCGACTCCGAGGCCGGAATGGATTATCTCTATAACTCCGAGGACGTCGGAACAACGATCAAGATTGTTGGGATCCTTCGTCCGAACAACGATGCCGTGTCCTCCATGATGTCCGGAGCCATCGGCTATACCTCGGCGCTGACGGACTACCTGCTCGAGAAGAGCCAGAACATGGAGATCCTCAAAGCGCAGAAAGCGGATCCGGACACCGATATCCTCTCCGACCTTCCCTTCCTCACCGATGAATACAGCGTCAGCGATGAGCAGAAGGCCGCCGATATAACCGAGTATCTCGGCACTCTCACCGCCAGCGAGAAAGCCTCCATTTACACAGCGGTCATGAGCGAGCCCGCCGACGAATATGTCGACGCCGTTCTGGAGCAGCAGATGAGTCAGATGACCCGTGAGTACATCGAGTCCATGGTCGTTCAGTCCTATGCCGAGGAGATGGGGGTCGACGAGGAAAGCGTCAGATCCTACATTGCCCAGATGGACGATGAAACACTTTTCGGCTATGTTGAAGACGCCATGCGCGACCGGATACGCGAGGAATACGCCGCCGGTGTCCAGGCTCAGTTGGGTCAGATGACCACGGATCAGCTCGCCGCGGCCCTGGACCACGACGAATTCACCGCCGGCCAGTACGC
>CAKSXP010000009.1 GCA_934515035.1 uncultured Oscillospiraceae bacterium | reverse complement strand
ATATTTTACGACTACAAGAAAATGTTCGAGCAGTTCCGGCGTCATTTTTTCCACCCCTTGTCAACCGATGGTTATATATTATTTATAATAATATCATTTTTGGCCGCATATTCAAGGAAAAAATGACTTCTGCCATGGCGGGACAGGACAAACGGGACGGAGATGCTCCGTCCCGTTTATCTGCATTATTACAGGTCTTTGACGTAAAACCCGCCGTCCACGAGGATGAACTGCCCGGTGACCTGACGCCCCTCGCCGGAGACGAGCCAGGCGACCGCGTTTGCGGTGTCCTCGTCCGTCTGGGGCTTTATATGGCGCTTGCCGTATTTCACGACGGACATGATATAATCGCCGTCCGAGGTGAGGGGGTGGGGCGCGGGAGGCGTAACGCAGACCGCGCAGCAGCGTATCCCGCCGTCGCCGGCATACTGCATGGCGATATTGCGCGTCAGTCCCAGAAGGCCGCTCTGGGCCATCTCGAAGGCCGTGCCCTCCGCACCGCCTGCCGCAGCAATGGAGCACACATTGACGCACACGCCGCCGTTCTGCGCGGCAAAAACCCCGAAAGCCTCGCGGCACATGAGGAAAACGCCGGTCTGGCTGGTCATTACGGCATAGTCGTATACGCTGTCCTCCGTGTTCTCGAGGGAGAACCACTCGCCGTATACGGGCGTGCAGTTGACCAGTATGTCCAGCCCGCCGAGGGTGTCCAGCGCGGAACGCATCGCGTTTTCGCAATAGTCCCTGCCGTCTATATAGCCTTCCGCGCAGACAACGCGCGCGCCCTCCTTTTCAAGGCGCGCGGCAATGGCTGCGGCCATGGGCGTGCCCGCGCCCGTTATGAGCGCTCTTTTGTTCTCAAGCTTCATCGCGGTCCTCCCGTAAAGCGCCGCCGCCCACGCGGATGCACTGTCCGTTCACGCAGGTGCAGGCGCCGTCCGCCAGAAACAGCACGACCTCCGCCGTCTCCTCCGGCGTGGGACGGGGTCCTTCGGGCGCGGGCATACTGCCTCCGGCATAAAATGCGCGCTCTTCGTCCGTTTTTTCCGTGCGCGGCGCGGGAACGCACACGGCGTTGCAGCAGACGCCCTTTTCGGCGTAAAACCGGGCGATGTTCCGCGTCAGCGTCAGCGCGGCCGCGTCGCTCGCCGCGGAGGCGGCCCCGGAGTCGGAGCGCATGCCGTCGTCCGGGATGATGTTGACTATCGCCCTGCCCGGGCCGGAGGTGCGGCGCACAAACTCCCGGCAGGCATGGAATATGGCGTTCTGGTTCATCTCAATGCAGTCGTTCCAAAGCTCGTCTGTCGTGCGGACAAGGCCGGTGTGGCCGTCGGAAACGCCCGTGCAGCACAGAAGAACGTCTATGCGCCCGTGCTTTTCAAGGGCGGCGTCGAACGCCGCTGCTAGCGCGCCGCGCCCGTCATACCGGCATTTTTCCACGGCCGCGCCCTCCGCCGAAAGGCGTTCGGCAGCAGCCTCGGCGTACCGGCCGCCGTTTCCGACGGCCAGCACGACCCTGTTTTTCATTCTGTTCAAGGAAAGCTCCCCTTTTTTACAGCTCCGCGAGCGCGCCGCGGACGGGAAGTCCGTTGTCGGGCAGATCGGGTATCCGGTATTCTCCGACGCCGTCGCCCGGCTCGGGGATATAGGCGGTCGTCTCGCTGAGCGTTCTGTAAGGCTCGGGCCAGAGCAGAGTGCGCTGGGGGATGATGACCGGCCAGTAATCCATATTGGCGGGGCCGGGAACGTCCTTTTCGACCGGAGGTCCGGGCATCATCGTGTTCCAGATCCAGCCGTGCCTGCACATGAGCTTATACTGTCCGGCGGCGACGTTTTCGCTGTCGATGGTGGAGCCGAAGTCCTTCATGACCTGGTTGTGGAGAACGCGCCACTCGTTATCCTCAAACACCCAGTCCTGCGCATAGCGCTCCCAGACGAAGCCGCCGTGCTGCTTTTTATCCGGGAAGAGGTTGAACCAGATGTTGCCGGGGGTATAGAAGGACGCCTTTGCGCTCCGGCCGTCCTCCGCGACCTCGATAACGCCGGAGGCGAGAGTGTGCATGCACATTCCGCCGCCGAGGAAATAGAAGTTGTGCTCGTCCGCCTCGAGTATCGGCTTGAGCTCGGGATATGTTTCAACGGCCTCCTGCGCCGTCTCTCTCGCGTTCTCCTCCATGCCGCCGGACCAGCCGACAACGCAGTGGTCCCAGCCGATGAGTCCGCCGAAGCCGTGCGCGGAGCTGATCTCGTCATGGCGCTTTGACCAGAGCACGCTGGTCGCGGGGGAATCCGGCCTGTGCTCGGGGATATGGTACCAGCAGTGGAGCGCAAATTCGTTTTCTATCGCGTTGGAGGCGCTTGCAAAGTGCACCTTCTGTTCCGTTGTGAGCTCTCTCTTCATTATTTCACCCTCCAGTCCGCATAGTCGGGATGACCCTCCGGTCCGCAGCCGAGCGCATCGTCCCAGGAAGCATAGGGCGTCGGGATGCGGGGATAGTCGAACCACTGATATTTGTTGTTATATGCCGTTACGCTTATCGTCGGCGTGCCGAAATCCGCCATTTCGGGGTTGGGGAAGTCTGCGGACTCCGGCGTGAGCGTGGAGGGTATGCGCCCGATGTTCGTGCCCGGCTCGCAGAACCAGTCGCGGGCGATGAACAGATGCCATATCTTCCAGCCGTCGGCCTCCTTTATGAAGTCGATGCCGACCTTTTCGCCGTGCCAGTATGCCTTGCAGCCGCCGCCGGGCTGTTCGGTGGTCTTCTGGCTCATCGAATACCACAGGCCGCGCGCGCTCCTGCCGTCCTCCGCCTCTTCGACCGTCCAGGTGGACATCGGCTGGCAGAGGGAAGCGAGACCCTCTGTGCGCGCCGGGTCAAGGTACCAGCGCTTTATCTCGTCCATGCCGACATAATAGCCCCAGTTGCTGCCGAAGGAAGCCGTTTTCATGTTCTCCGGCTCGGATACCCAGCAGACCTCAAGCTCCTTTTCGTGCTCTCCGTTGGAGTAATAGAGCGCTCTCTTGTGGGCCTTGTTCTTCATGTCCTCAAGGTCCCATGTGCGGCGTATCTGCTCGTCGATGGAATAAACAGGCCGCTTGAAATAATTATATACACCCATTTGTCTGACCGCCTTTCTCTATATACCGTAGCTGAAGGTCTCGGAAAAGGTGGAATACGGCTCCGGGACCCGGACGAGCGGAGTGAACCTGCGGCCCGGATAAAACGGCTCGCGGATGACCGAAGCGACGCTCGGTTCGGGCATCGGACGCAGCTTTTCGCTCAGCGCGGCAAACTCGGGCAGGACCTCCGGCTCGATGCGGCCGTCCGCCCAGCTCGTGCCGGTCGGCGTGTCGATGTCGACCACGTCCTGAAGATGCCATATCTTCCAGTCGCCGTCCTCCTTTATGAAGTCGGCGGCGATGTAGCCGTAGCCCCAGTGCGCCAGCGGGCCCTGCGGCCAGAGGTTCAGGTCCTCGCCGACGACATACCAGACGCCCTTGGCGGTCTCGCCGTCATCCGCCTGCTCGATGACGCAGGTCGTAAGAGCGTCTACCTCGACGGAGCCGACGCCGTGCATCTCCTCAAGGGACTTATCCCTGAAGTACAGCGGATAGAGCTCCTTCATGTGCTTCGTGCGCACGGCGGTGTTCTCGTCCACGGCGTCATAGTAGCCGCGGACGGCCGCCTGTCCGACGTAATATCCCCGGTTCACGCCGAGGCAGACGTCGTCTCTGGTGGCCCAGAACTCGTCAACGAGCTTCGTCTCGTCCTTGAGCAGCTTGTAATAAACGTATTTTCCCATCAGATTCTGGATCTCGCGGCGATCCATCCACAGATCGGCGAGCCGTTCTGTTGTCGATCCGGCAATGTTCATGTGCATTCCTCCTTATAAGATCGTTTTTAGACTAACATACAAATATATACTGCATCATGAGGAAAAGCGCCGAGAGCCTTGCGGTTTTGGCAAAGCTCGCATAAGCCGCGCCGTCCGGCCGCGGGCAAAAAAAGTCCGGCTGCCTGCAATGCAGACAGCCGGTAAGGGAGTTTATGCCGTCATAAAGCTTCGGCGATGCCGGAGCTTAATGACCAACGTAGGAAATGAGGTCGAAGTCAGGGCCGCCGCTCTGGGTGCTGAAGATGTTGACATCGGAGATGATGTCGGTGCGGTAGCCGAAAGCCTCGTGGCAGATGCCGATGGGGTAGAACAGATAGTGGTCGTGAGCATAGGTGACGATATCGTCCGCCGCCTCCTGGCGTCCCTCGATGGTGTTGAGGAACTTGGAGTAAAGCTCGTTATAGGTCTCGTCCCTTACGATGAGGACGGGGAAGTTGGCGCTGGGAGAGTTGTAGTAATATGCAAGGTTGTCGTTGGGCTCGCCGGAGGCGTCCGTCTGGTCGTTGAAAGCGGTGTCGCAGGCGGGGTCGCCGGTTCCCATCCAGCTGAACATGGCGGTGAGGAACTCATAGGTCTCGACCTCCATCGTGATGCCGACGAAGGAGAGGTATGCCTGGATAGCCTCGGCCATAGTCGCCTGAGTGCCGAAGTTTACGTTGTTGAAGACGATCTCGCCTTCCTTGTATCCGGCCTCTTCGAGGATGGACTTTGCAAGCTCGGGGTCATAGCTGTACTGCTCGACAAGACCCTCGGTGTAATACGGGGAGGTCGGGGAGATGATGCCGGTGACGGGGCTGTAAAGCGAGCCGAAGCTGGCCTCGGCAACGGCGTTCCAGTCAACGGCGTGCGCAATGGCTTCGCGGACGCGCTCGTCGGCCAGGTACTTGTTCTGCTCTCTGGAGCCGCTGACGCCCATGAAGGTCATCTTGCCGGAGGTGGTGAGCTCGACGGCAATGTCGCCTTCGCCCGCAGCGCCTCTGTCGTAGTCGGAGCTGGACAGGCCGAGAGCCAGGTCGATGCCGCCGGTCTCAAGGTCGATATAGAGGGTGGAAAGCTCGGTATAGAGGTGCAGCACGACTTCCTTTGCCGCGGGCTGACGGTAGTCATAGTTCCACCACTCCGTATCGCGCAGGACGACGGAGACGCTGGAGCCGGAAACGAAGCTGCCGGCGGTGTAGGGGCCGGAGGAGCAGGGATCGGTCTCCCAGAGAGCGCTGTCCCAGCCGTTTTCCTCGACCCACTTCTTGCAGATGACGGGGAAGGTGCGCAGGAAGGGGCCGTAGGGCTCGTCGCTCTTGAGATAGACGGTCAGGCCGTCGTCGGAAACATAGGACTCGTCAAAGTTATATGCCGCGAAGTTGCCGGCATAGGTGCTGCCCTGGTCGCCGTAGCAGGCCATGGAGAACAGAAGGTCCTCGCCGGTCATCTCGGCGTACTTGCCCTCGCTGGTCTGGAAGTAGACACCGGGGCGGAGGACCATTACGAAGGTCGTGTCGTCCTCATAGTACCAGTCGCTCAGGATGCGGGAATAGCGCTCGTTGTTGTTGTCGGCGTCGAAGCCCCAGACAAAGTCGTAAACAAGGATGCGCAGGCTCTCGGGGACGATGGTGCCGTTCTCGCCGCAGGGGTTGTAGGAGAAGCCGAGGGTCACGCCGCTCACGCCGACGTCAAGAGTAACATCGGCCTCGACGGGCGCGATCTTTTCGGCATACATGTCATAGGTGCTCAGAGACAGTCTGTTGTCCCTGGGCTCGGCTGTGGGCTCGCCGGGGGCGTCAGTCGCGGGGGTGTCGGGCGCGTCGGTCGCATCGTTCGCGGGTGCGTCAGTCGCGGGAGTGTCGGAGTTTCCGTTTCCGCAGGCGCAGAGCGAGAATACCATGCACAGCGCAAGAAGCATTGCCAGTGCGGATGTGAGTCTTTTCATCTTTTTCTTACCTTTCTATTATTGTTTGTGGCCATGTGGCCAGAAATGCATTTTTATTCGGCCGTCAGGCAGATGACGCCTGTATAGGAACCCGCTTCGGGAGCGGCGGGCGCGCCGTTGACGGTCATGCGCAGGGTCTTGCCCTCGGGCGCGAGCAGCTTTGCTCCCTCGGCGATGTCGAGCCTTGTGATATAGCTCGTGCCGGTGACGGTCCACTCGGTCCTGCCGTCAAGATGGAGGATAACGCCGTTGTTGACGGGCTCCGCGGCCGTGAGAGTGACGTTTGAGAGCTCCTCACAGTTCTCGGGGCTGATGACGGCCAGTCCCTCCTTATATCTTGCGCGGGCGGAGCTGACGGCGCCGGAATAACGGACGTTTTCCAGCGTTATGTCCAGATTGTGAGCGCCCTGAAGGTCAAGATCCGTGCCGCGGACCTTGGGGGCGTTCGGGTCCGGCTTCGGCATGAGGTCAAAGTCGGGCACGGGCATACCGGGGCACTGTCCCGGATCGCCGCGGGTCTGGAGGAACAGGTTGGTCGTGGAGTTATACATGTCGCCCTTGAGCTCCATGTTGGAGAATCTTGCAAAGATGTCCTCGTCGGGGTTCGCGGCGGTCAGGTCGCGGCCCTCGACAGGGGTGTCCGCTTCGTCGTTGGAGGGCTTGAAGTTGACTCTCTGCATACCGGGCTCGTCGTTGTCCATGAGCTGGATGAGAACGCCGTTTCCGGCCTCGAGCGAGCAGTCGTCGCACTCGATGGCGGTCTGGGAGCCCTTGACGACGAACATGCTCTCGCCGGACTTCAGGCTGCTGCCCTTGTTGACGGTCATCTTTCCGTTATGGTTGCGGAATATCATCGCGCCGTAGACCGTCGCCTCGACCTCGGAGCCGCCGGTTATGACGCCCTGTGCGCCGGGGTTGCAGATGAGGAAGGCATAGCCCTGGACGCTGACCTTCGAGTGGTCGAAGGTATCCACGCACTTTGCGATGGACATCATGCCGTAGCCGCGCGTGGCGCTGCCCCTGAGCACCGCGGTGCTGTCCTTGACGAGAACATTGCAGTCCTTTGCGCCCTCAACGGAGAACAGGCCCCAGCCGTTGCTCTCGATATAGCAGTCGGTATAGACGGCCTTCGCGCAGTCGCACAGCTGCGTCGGGCGGTTGGTGCCGCGCAGACCGAGCATCCATGCGGGAGCCATTCTGTCCGTCGGGCCGCTGTGGTTTATTATCGTGCAGTTTCTGACCGTCAGTTCGGTGTCGTCCGCGACATAGGTCAGCGCGCGGGTAACGCCGTTCTCGGCCTTGAAGGTCACGTTGTCGAGCGTTATCTTCGACTTGCCGAGGCCGAGGACCGCGGCGCCGACGCCGTAGTTGTCGTTTGCGCCCTCGCCGGTGAAGTCGAACTCGCAGTCCTTGACGAGATATTCGCTGTTGTCAACTATTATACCGGTGAAGTCGTCCTCGAGCGAGACGCATTTGACGCCCTCGCAGTGGGTTTCGTCGATGACTCCGCCCTGGAACACGGCGGGAATGCTGACGTTCGGGTCGGTCTTTCCGTCGCGGACATAATATGCCGTGCGGATGGGCAGATCCTTTCCGTGAAGGAAGGGGTCGGTCTTTCCGGGCACGATGTAGGGCTCGGATACGGTCAGCACGACGTCTCCGCTGTACTCTCCGGCCTCGGGGGCGCGGCTTACGCCGTCCACGGACAGAGTGAGCATTTTTCCCTCCGGAGCCAGAAGCTTTGCGTCCGCTCCGATCACCAGTGTGTCAAGATGCATGGTCTCCGTCACGTTCAGAACGGAACCCGCTTCGATATTAAGTGTTTTTTTGATCGTAATCACCCTCTGCTTGTTTTTTTCTCGCCGCCCTGCGGCAAATGGTTCTGTGAACCACTGTTTGCCGACATTATAACATGCCGGGACCGCGCACAGCTTTGCAAGAGAATACGAACGCTCTGCACAATTTGCCACGTGGAAAACCATATTTATGGTATAATCGATACAAATCAAAACGGAGGTATACCATGAACTATAACGATTTGACCGCTGAAGAAATGGCAAGACGCTCGCTGGACTATGCTGAGATACAGAACGTCTGGGCGGCGCACGCATACTGCTACCGTGCCTGCGCCCAGCGCTATGAGCTGGACAACTTCTGGGCAAAGGAGCATGACGACATCACCTATGCCCACGAGAGCACCGCATATACCGGCCGCGAGCTTGTTTACCGCTATTATGCCACATCCAACGAGATGATGGACGAAGAAAAGCTTAAGATCATGAGCGAGCTGTTTCCCGACAAGGTCGAGAACAAGCCCGAGAACCGCGGCGTCGGCGAGCTTGTCATACGCTGCCTGACCTCGCCCTACATAGAGATCGCCCGCGACGGAAAGACCGCCAAGGGCATATGGCAGACCATCGGCCTTTCGACCGAGATAAACCGCCAGGGCGTTCCCGTGCCCTTCCTCCAGATCGGCAAGGAGTGCGTCGATTTCGTCCGCGAGAGCGACGGCTGGAAGATCTGGCATTTCCGCACCGCGAGCGACTTTGACTATCTGATCGATCCCAAGGTCCTCACGACCAACCCCTTCGAGGGACTTGCCAGCCGCACCGTGCTCGGCACCTTCCCGCCGTCTAACGTGACGATATATCCCTTTGCGGAGACCGGCTATTCCCCGACACGCCCGGCGACCTTCTCTCCGCCGCTGCCCGAGCCCTATGACACATGGACCGACTCCATGTCCTATGCGCGTCCCGCCGACGAAAACGGCAAATAAACCGGTTTGGAACAAAGGAAGGATAAACTGATATGATGTACAACCGTTACCCCCTGCTGACGGCTCCGCTGCAGATCGGAAACTCGGTGCTCAAGAACCGCATGACGGCCTCCCCGTCCCAGCCCGATCTCGGCCAGGGCCCCGAAAACTATCCCAGCTCCGCGGTCATAAACCTGATGGCCAACAGAGCGAAAAGCGGCGCCGCCGTCGTCACATGCAGCGGCATGCTGCCCCACCGCGAGGTCATGGACGAGACCGAGCATTTCGAGCATTACGACATCCATGTTCCCGGCGTTCAGAACTATCTCAGCCAGCTGTCCGAGGCGATACACCTCTATGGCTCGAAGGCTTCCATGGTCCTGGGCTGCGGTATGCTCGAGGGCTATGACGTTGTCGGCGGCATCGCGGGCTTCTCCGTCGAGGGCGACGGCAGCCGCAGCCTGATCGGCAAGGAGCTGACGCCCGACCTCATGGACAAGATGGCGGACGACTATGCCGAACAGGCCTTCCTGCTCAAGCAGTGCGGCTTTGACATGGTGTTTTTCCACTGCGCATACAGGGCATATCTGCCCTCCCGCTTTCTCTCCTCGCTCACCAACACGAGAAAGGACGAGTTCGGCGGCTCGATCAGGAACCGCGCCAAATTCCCGCTCATGATCTGCGAGCGTATAAAGCAGAAGTGCGGCCGCGACTTCCTCATCGAGGCTAGCATCAGCGCCGTCGAGCCCGAGGGCGGCAACACCCTGCTCGACACGATAGAGTTTGCAAACATGGCCGAGGGCCTTATCGACATTATCCAGGTCCGCGGCGGCGAGATCGACCCCAGCCACGTTATCCCGTTTTCGCCCGACCGCACGCCCTTCCTGCACCACGCGGAGGCCATCAAGAAGAGCGGCACAAAGGTCAAGATCGCGGCCATCAACGGTTTCCACGACCCCGACGAGGCCGAGGCCGCGCTGGCCGAGGGCAAGGCGGACATGATCGCCATGGCCCGCAGCTGGATCTGCGACCCCGAATACGGAAAGAAGATATATGAGGGCCGTCCGGAGGACATCGTGCCCTGCCTGCGCTGCAACAAGTGCCACATCAGCAGCTGGAACGACCCCTACATAAGCACCTGCGCCGTCAACCCGCGCTGGGGCTTCGAGGACAAGCTCGACGCGCTGATAACCCCGCCGGGAAAGCCGGAAAAGGTTGCCGTCATCGGCGGCGGCCCCGCCGGAATGGAGGCGGCCGTCATCGCCTCTCAGCGCGGCCATAAGGTGACGCTGTTTGAAAAGGACCACAAGCTCGGCGGACTCATCAACCACTCGGAGAACGTCGGCTTCAAATGGACTCTCAAGGACTTCCGCGACTATATGGTGCGCCAGACCGTGAAGTCCGGCTGCGAGATACGCCTCGGCACGGAGGCGACGCCGGAGCTGATAAAGGCCGGCGGCTATGACCGCGTCATCGTCGCCATCGGCGGAAAGCAGTTTGCCCCGTCCATCCCCGGCGTCGGGGGCGAAAACGTCTCCTTCGCGGTGGACGCCTTCTATCACCCCGAAAATGTCGGCGAGCGCGTCGTCATCGTCGGCGGCGGCGAGATCGGCGTTGAGGCCGGCATACACCTTGCCCGTCTCGGCCGCAAGGTCACTGTCATCGCGGCGCACGACAAGCTGGCAGAGGACGCCACTCCCGTGCATTACCGCGTCATGTTCCGCGACGTCTGGGAGCATCAGGAGGGCTTCGGCTATATCCTCAACTCCCGCTGCAACGGGATATACGACGGCTATGTCACCTATAAGGACGAAAACGGCGCCGAGCACAGGCTCGACTGCGACAGCGTTCTTATCGCCGCCGGAATGCGCCCGAGAACGGAAGAGGCGCTTGCCTTCTTCGGCACGGGCGGGGAGACGCGCATGATCGGCGATTGCAGCAAGGTCGCAAACGTCCAGAAGGCGATGCGCGCGGCATATGTCGCGGCGTCCTTCTGATAAACATACGGTTTACAGTCAAAAGGCGCAGAGGCAGTTTTTTAAAAAAAGCTTGCCTCTGCGCCGAATAATGTGTATATTCGCCCGTTCACCTGTCAAAAAAGGAGAGAAAGATAACCTTGAACAGCAAAGACAATTCCGCCATAACCGGCGGAAAACTGATGAACAGGTATTTTATTCTGATACTCATCGTCGGGATATGCCTGAACCTTGACCACAACCTTATGACGAACTCCGTCACGCTTTATCTGGCACATCTGGGCGGCAGCACGCGGATAAGCGGACTGATCGGCATCCCCTTTGCCGCCGCGGCGATACTTTTCCGCATAGCCGGCGGCTATCTGACGGACCACTTGGGCCGCCGCGCGACGATGACGGCGGGCTGCTTCATCTTCGGCCTGACCGTTATCCTCTTCGGCCTCACGGGCAGCTTTGTGCTGCTGTTCGTGCTGCGCGCCGTACAGGGCGCGGGCTATTCGCTTGCCAACACGCCGATGTCCGCCGCGACGATGGACACCTGCCCGCCGGAAAAGCAGAAGCAGGCTTCAGGCCTGTTCTACCTTCCGTTTGCCCTGTCGCTTTCGGTCTCGGGCGCTGTCACGGTCGCCTTTGCGGAAAAGGGACTGTTCACGCGGTTTTACCTTGTCCTCGGCCTGATACTGGTCGCGGGCGGCTTTGTCGCGCTGGCCTGCGGCTATGAAAAGATCATCGACTTCCGCGCCGCGAAAACCGGAGAGAAGAAATACCGCGGCCTTTCCGCCTTCTTCGACAGGGGCGCTCTGCCGGCGGCCATACTCTCGGTCATCGGCTGCTTTTCGACCGCGTTTCTCAACAGCTTCATCCTGCTCTACGCGGCGGAACAGGGCTTTGCCGAAAGCGGCGTCAACACGGGCCTGTTCTTCACGGTGACGGCGGTCATAATGCTGGTGATGAACCTTTCCGTGGACGCGATACTGAAAAAGCTTTCCGAGACCGTCGTTCTCGCGGCCGTGTTCCTCATTCTCGCCGCGGGCTTCGTCTTTCAGAGCCTTACCGGCGGCATCGCGGGATATTTCGTTCTCGCCGTGTGCTACGGCATTTTCTCCGGCCTTGCCTATCCGGTGTTCTATTCTCTCGCGCTGCGGGACGCGCTCCCCGAGCGTCGCGGAGCCGCGAGCGGAACGGTGCTCGTTGCAAACGATATCGGCATCGGCCTCGGTTCCGCCGCATGGGGCGTTGTCATAAGCCTTGCCGGATATTCGGTGAGCATGGTGCTCGTCGCCGGCGTTCTCGTGCTGGGCGCCGTCTATGCCGTTGTGCATTACGGGTGCAGACCCGCCGGAAAATAACTGTATTCTTATCGGAACGGCCCCCGTTTTCGCCTTACGAAAACGGGGCCGTTTTTTGTTTTCCGCGCAAAAAAGCGGGCGTTATGCGGCAGTGTGCCGCATATACGCCCGCTCGGGAGAAGGGGAATGGACCATTCTGCAAAGCTTCAGCGACCCGCTGGCACAGGCGTCTGCACGGTCCATGCGATATTATCGGTTTTTTCAGCCCACGGTGAGGACGATCTTTCCGGTGTGGATACCGGCGGTGATCTCGGTCTTGACACCGTCGACGGTCATTCTGACCTTCTTGCCCTTCGGCGCCTTGACGACCGCTCCGCGCGCGAGCTGGAGCTTTGTCAGATAGCACTTTCCGGTGACGGTCCACTCGCTGTGGCGGTCAAGGGAGACGATCATGCCGTTGTTGACGGGCGCCGCGGGAGTGCAGGTGATCTCGCCCAGCTCCTCGCAGTTGGACTTGTCGATGCGGGTAACGCCGTCCCTGTATGCAGCGGTGGCGGAGCTGATAATGCCCTCGACCTTTGCATTCTTGAAGGAGATATCGACGTTCTTCGCACCCTGGAGGTCGGTGCCCATGCCGCGGACCTGGCCGAAGTCCATCGGCGGGGGGCCGTCTCCCGTGACGTCGGGATCGGACTGGCAGTTGGTCAGCAGGTTGGTGGTCGTGTTGTACATGTCGCCCTTTACGGTCATGTTGGAGAAGCTTGCAAAAACGTCCTCGGTCGGGTTGGCGACGGTCAGGTCGCGGCCGCGGATCTTCTTGTCCTTCTTGCCGATGGGGACGATGAAAGCGCCGCCGCCCATGCCGGTCTCGTCGCTGTCCATGACCTGGAGAATGACGCCGTTGGCGGGGTTGAGGTGCGCGTCGTCGCACTCGATATAGCTGTTTGCGCCCTTGAGCAGGAAGGTGGCTCTGCCGGTGTTCATCGTCGTGCCGCTCTTGACCTCGAGCTTGCCGCCGCTGTTGCGGAAGATGATGGAGCCGAAGCGCCTGGAGTTTATGGTGGAGCCGTTGATGAAGGCGCCGCCGCTCTTGCCGAGGGACATGATGATCGGATATGTGGGAACGTTGACGACGCAGTGGTCGAGAACGTCGTAGGAGCCGTAGTCGCCGAACTTGGCATAGTCGAAGGCAACGTCGTCCGCGATGGAGAAAACGCCGTAGCCGCTGTCGCCGCGCAGCTCGATGAGGCAGTCCTTTGCGTTCATGCGGGTAACGCAGCCGCCGTCGATGGACAGAACGCCCCAGGAGTTGGAGATGAAGTGGCAGCGGTTGTAGTTGACCGTGGCCATGCCCGCAACGTTGGTCGTGCGTCCGTAGCCGCGGATGCCCATCTGCCAGGGCGGCTCGAGCATGCGGTCGTCGCCCTTTGCCGCGAGCTCATCCTCGGTCGGGTGACCGGTGTTGAGGGTGAAGAAGCAGTCGTTGAAGGTGACTTCGCTGTCGCTGCCGACGAAAGCCGTTCCGCGTCCGACGCCGTTGGAGTGGATTTCCGCGTTGTTGACGGTGACTTTCGCGGTGCCGGAGACGGCGATGCCCGCGCCGAGACCGACGAAATCGTCCGTGCCGTCGCCGGTGAGGTCGATCTTGACGTCGCTGATGGTATATTCGCTGTCGCCCGTGACGAAGAAGCCGTTGAAGTCCCACTGGTTGGAGGTTATCTCCATGCCCTGAGCGGACTTTTCGTCAAAGCTTCCGCCGCGTATGATGGACGTTACGGAAGAATCCGCAACGAATTTGCCGTCGTTGATGATGATGCCGGCCTGATAGTCGGTGTTGCTGTATTTTCCGAAGCGATAGGTCTCCTTGGTGAAGATCTTTGCAACGGTAAGTACGATGTCGCCCGTATACTCGCCGGGCTCCATCATCTCGCCGATACCGTTAACGGTCATGGCAAGATAGTATCCCTCCGGAGCGCGAAGCTCGGCGCCCGGAGCTATCGTCAGTCCGTCAAGTCTGGTGGTCTCGTTGACGACCCAGATCTCGCCGGCCGAAAGTTTCTTTGTCATGCGTGTCCTCCTTAACCTGCCGGGATATGGTCTTTTCCCAGCAAAACTTTAATTTTATTCTAACAGCGTAAATTTATGATGTCATTATTCAAATCACAAAGATTCGTATATGTTTTTGTGCCTTTGCACAAATATAGCATATTTCTGACAATATGCTCTTTACTCTTTAGTCAAAACAGGTTAGAATAAAAGCAGGTGTGATTGTGAAAATGCAGAAATATTGCTGCTGCAAACGAAAACAGGGAGGACGAGCGCGATGAGCGTCAGGATAAGCGAGCTTCTCATAGAACTGAGCGAATTCCGTATCCGCCAGGTGTCCGGCTCCGGCACGGCGGAGATATCCTTTCCCGGCAGTCTGCCGGCGCAGCGGTGGGAACCGGAGGCGCTTTATGTTCTGCCCCCCGGCGAACCGCTGCCGAAAACGCCGCCGGGCGGCACATCCTGCCTGATCGTGATGGGCGAGCGCGTTCTGCCCCCCGGCTTCACGGAGGGCGGCGCGAACATCCTCATCTGTCCGGACCCCGGCGCGGCAGAGCGGCTGCACAAAAGGCTGAGCGGCCTTTTCGCCGACGAGCTTGCCGTTGCGGGCGCCGTCGCGCGCATCTATGAGGCGCTTCTGCGCAAGCAGAAGCCGCAGGCCGTGCTGGACGCTGCCAACCAGTCGCTCGATCTGCCGATGGTCATCTCCGACTATACCCACACCATCATCGCCCACACCTGCCCGCCGGAGCTTTACGGCGAGCCGGACTGGGACACGTTCATCGCGCACGGCGTCGTGCCCGAGTTCATGGGCGGCAACCACAGCCAGATAATCCGCAACCTCTGCGAAACGCCGGGCGGAACGCTCCGCCTGACCCGGAACGAACAGACCGGCGGCTATAACCTGATGGGCGACGTCATGTTCGAGGGCGAGCGCATCGGCAGGATCGCCATGGGACTGCCCAGGGGCATACCCACCCGGCGCGAAACGCGCATCCTCGCCGTCATGGTCGAAACTCTGGCCTCGCTGATCGGCAATAACCCGCAGGCCGGGTTCGTCCGCGGCGATATAATGGAGGCCTTTCTGACGATACTCATAGAGGGCGGCTCCGCCGCGGAGACCTTTTTCATGAACCAGTCGGCGGAGGTCCACTATCCGCACGAGGGCTTCTTCCGCATCATGATAATGGATCTTGACGCGCACAAGCCCTTCCGCCAGTCGATACGCAGCATCATAAGCTATCTGGAAATGATCTGCCCCGGCTCGATCTCGACGGTATACGGAAAAACGCTCGTCATGCTGACAAACTATCAGACGAAGCGCACCTTCGACATGCGCAGCGAGCAGGAGCTGAGCGGTTTTATAAGCGATTACCACGTTTACTGCGGCACCAGCCGTGAGTTTTTTGACATGAAGGACTTTGCCCACGCATATTCGGAGGCCCTTTCCGCGCTGGAGATCAGCCGCTATCTGTGCCGTCCGACGCCGGAAGGCATGGTTTTCCGCCTTGCCGAATACGACGCCTGCGAGAGCATGATAGAGGCAAACTCCCTCTACAAGGCAGGCGAGGATCTGCGCCGCCGCTGCCATCCGTTCGTTCTGCGTCTGCGGGAGTACGATGAGGAATACGGCTCGGCATACTTCGAGACGCTGAAAACCTATCTCAGATATGCCCAGAAAACACAGATAACGGCGGAGGCTCTGTGCCTCCACCGCAATTCGCTTGAATACCGCCTGCGCAAGATAAAGGCGCTGACCGGCCTGGACTGGGACGACGGCGACCTCATGATGCGTCTGACGCGCTCTTTTGTTTTTCTCGACTTTCTCGATCTGGCGGAGGGCCGGGCAAACTTTCTGCGCGACATCAGCCCTTCGCTGGAGTGACCGCGTCAGTTCCTTTCGGGCAGAGCTCCGGCGACGGCCCCGAGCCAGGAGCGGAGCTTTTCCGTCTCCGCGCCGGACAGTCCGCGCGCGTCATAGACGAAGGAGAAGTTGTCCGTTATCCCCTCACTGCTCATGCGGACGGTGATGCCGTCCTTTCGGAAGGAGCCGCCGACGCACAGGCTGTCGATAGTCGTTCTCTGCGCTTCCGGCTGTATCAGCCTTTCGACCAGCTCGTATACCGTATAAAAATCCGCGTCCCCGCCGTAGCCGTCTATTTCCGTCATCGTCTGGCCGCCGGGCAGTATGCGGTCAATAAGCTTTGCCATGGCAAAATTCCCCCCCCGGTTTTTTCTTTGGCTGTCATTATATCACGGCTGCCGGAATTTTTTCAACGTCTTGCAAAAATCAAATAATATTCGTATACTAACAAGGAGGACATCATCAATGGAGAAGGTACACAGTTTTCTTAAAGAGTGCGGAGTTTTCTACATCGCAACAGTCGAGGGCGACCAGCCCCGTGTCCGCCCCTTCGGCGCGGCTCACGTTTTTGAGGGAAAGCTCTACATTCACACCGGCGCTTCCAAGCCCGTTTCAAAGCAGATGCACAAGAACCCGAAGGTCGAGATCTGCGCCTTCAACAAGGGCAGAACGCTCCGCGTCGCCGCGACCGTCGTTCTCGACGAGCGCATCGAGGCCCAGCAGAGCCTGCTTGACGATCATCCCGGACTTGCCGGCATGTACAGCGCCGGCGACGGCAACAACGAGGTCTGGTATCTCAAGGACGCGACCGCCACATTCTCCGGAGCGGGCGAGCCGGAGGTCATAACCTTCTGATAAGTCCTTCAGAAATTTTCGGAGGGAGAAGATAACCATGAAGTACGTTCATCCCGTCATCGCAAACATCCTTGCGCGGGAAAGCTGCCGCCAGTTCAAGCCCGACAAGGTCGAGCGCGAGGATCTGGAGCTGATGGCGCTTGCCGCATCCTATGCTCCGAACGCCGGGGGCCGCCAGCCGTGGCACATCTCCGTCGTGACGAACGAGGACACGCTCAACGTCATCGCAGACGAGTGCGCAAGGGGCTTCGAGGCCGTCAAGGCAAAAGAAGCAAAAACGGGTGAGATCGAGGACAAGCACGCCGGAGAGTTCAGACGCGGCGGAGTTATCACCGGACGCGAGGGCTTTCCGCCCGCGATATTCGTCCTGTCCGAGGAGCCCGAGAGAACGCCGGGCGCCGCCTGCTGGCTCGCGGCGGAGAACATCATGCTCGCGGCAAAGGCCTGCGGTCTGGACTCCCTGTGCATGGCCGCGATCAACGCGAACGTGATCGGAAAATTTTTGTCCGAACCCGACTGTCCCGACTGCATCAGGGCGCTCGTCCCCGAGGGAAACGAGCTTATCTGCACGATAGGCGTCGGCTATGCCGACTGGAACGCCTTCCGCGCGCCGCGCGTCCCCCGCAGAAGCGACAGCGTCGAATATTTTGAATGACCCGTTAAAAAACACAGCGCCCGGCCTTTGGGATAACAATGGCCGGGCGTAAGTGTTTATTTTTATTTTTGATCTGACGGGAGAGCTTTTCTTTATCTTATTGCTTCTATTTTTCTTTTAGCTCTACCGAACTGGGTCTCTTTCAGAGGGACATACTTTTCCGCTCGTCCGGAAAAGTATGCAAAAGGGACACACAAGG
>CAKSXP010000008.1 GCA_934515035.1 uncultured Oscillospiraceae bacterium | reverse complement strand
TTTTTGCGTATGTTCAGAAAATTATTTCCAGGAATCTATAAGCTGGAGCGCTGTCGCGCGGGCCTGAGCCTTCGTCATACCGGCTTTCATTCTGGGGTTATAAAGCAGCCGCACAACGGTCCAGTCAAGCTCGGTGGGCCACTGCGTGTCGTTGGAGTCCTGATAGAAGATGCTGTCCGGATACAGCCAGGAATCCTGTGCCAGGCCGAGGACCTGGATAAGCTCTTCACAGATGATGGAATTGCGGTACCACTGGTTTGCCTCCTCGGAGGGGAGAAGGACCGTTCCCTGATAGATAATACTGGTAGTGGTATTATAATAGTACTCCGCGAAGCCCCAGAGGTCGTCGTCGGGAAGTCCGTAGATGTATTCACCAAAGTCTTTGGGAGGCACGACATACGCCGTGAGATTCGGGATAAGGGAGTAATAGTCCGCCGGAACGATGCCGGGGAAGCCCTCGATGGAATTGAGCTTTGCAAAAAGCGCGTCGATCTTTTCCCAGTCCTCGTCGGTCGTATAGCCCTGTATGTCGGCTACGATCCTGTCGCTCCATTTGCAGAGCCGCGTGTTGTCGCCGCCGTATTCGCCGCCGAAGGCGATCTCGACGAAGTAATCCGCGATCTGCTGGTCGGTGTAGCCTCTGATAAGATAATCAGGAGGATCCAGAGCCTTGCGGAGCGAGGGAGAGACCAGACGGCAAGCGATGGCAGCCGTCTCGGCGCGCGTGATGTAGTCATAGGGATGGAAGGTGCCGTATTCGTCGCTGCCGCGCAGTACGCCCGCCTCATAGAGCAGAACTATGCTGTGATTGTAATAAGAGTTCACATCGACGTCGGGAAGGCTCGTTATGGTCGTGAGGGACGGAAGTTCGCTCTCCGGAAGGCAGCTTGCGAATATGTCGGCAACGAGCCAGCGGGGCGCGGGTTCGGTAAGATCGAAACCGTAGTCGGCAGAAACGATGGAGTTTGCTGTCGCGTAGTCAACATAAGGCTGATACCACGGGCTGCCGCTCGGGAATATCCCGGTGCCGCCGTTGTATATGTTGTGGATACGTGCAGCCATGGTTATGATCTGGCAGATGAGAAAGATGCTCTCGGGGGCAAAAGTGCCGTCGGCATTGCCTTCCATGAGCCCGAACTGATATGCGGACTTTATCACGGCCTGCTGATTTGCTCCGTACCATTTGCTTTCGTTTACGTCGCTGTACTGTCCCCAGCGGTAGCTGCGCTTGCCGACAAAGCTGCCGAGAGAACCTGCGGCGAAGGCCGGCGCGGCCATAACGCTTATTGTGAGCACAAGCGCAAGGATCAGGCTGAGCGATTTTTTAAGCTTTCCTGAGGTCATTGTGTACATCTCCTTTTTCCGAATTTTCAACAAGGGACGACGATACGATGCTGTCCCAATTGTCCAACATTATGTCAACCAGTGCCGGGTCGTACTGCTTTTCGCGCCGGTCGAGGAGCACGCTGCGGCATTCGTCTTTGCCGCGGCCGCTGCGAAGGAGCTTTTCCACATCGCCGCAGAGCAGCAGTATCCTTGAAGTGAGCGGGATGGTTTCGCCGGCAAGCGCCCGCGGGCCGCTTCCGTCCCAATGCTCGGAGCAGGAGCGGAGAGTAAGACAGACCCTGTCCGGACATCCGGCCGCGCTCAGGAGTTCCGCGCCCTCCGCCTCGCTGCCGGAGATAAGGCTGACGCCCCAGAGCGCCGCGGCGGTCTCGGTGCAGGCGGCGTCATATGCGTTGATGCGCACGGCGCCGCAGAGAGCGGACACGAGTTTCGCGGTGTTTTCGGAATGGCCGTCCGTCTCCGGACTCCGGCGCTCCGCGGCGTCGGCCACAGGCCCAAGGATGCTGCGGTAACCGAAGAGGGAAACGGGCTCGCGCTCGGCACGGAAGGCCGCGATGCGAGAAGGCTTTTTTCTTGATGCGGCGGCTTTTTCGGCGCGCCAGAACAGGTCTATGCGTTCGATGCTCCGGCGGTAGCGGCCTTTTTTCAGGTCAGGGAATGATTCGAGCAGACGCTTCTGGACGGGGGTGTGGTTTTCCGCAAGCTCGCGGTATTTTTCGCGCAGCTGTTCAAGCTCGCTCTTTCCGCTTTCCAGCTTTTCGCGCACATCGATCGCGTTTTCAGCAAGGGATTCGCCGATGTGGTCGGATACGTCATGAAGCTTTTCCGCAAGCTCTTGCCTGCGGATGAGGCGATGCTTCATCTTGACGGCGGCGGAGATGGAGACAACGGCGTCGGCTATCATTGCGGCGAGAAAAACGCAGATGAGGACGATGCCCAGCGTGTGCGGTATCCAGTCGACGGCACGCATGATTATGGGATGGATAACATCAATGACAATAACGCAGGCGATGCCCCAGAGAAGGGAAAAGAGCAGGCAGATATAGCCCATCAGGTTGAAAGGCTCGTTGGAATAGTCCCACCATTTGTCGTGGAAGAACTTTTCCAGCACAAAGCCGGTCACAAACTCCAATGCGGAGGTCAGTATCACGGAACCGACGAACAGCAGAATAAAGCTGTGCTTGAGCGGCGTCAGGCAGATGACGACGCTGAGAACGCCGAAGCCGTAAATCGGGCAGACCGGACCGTTGAGAAAGCCGCGGTTGATAAATTTTCCGTGGCATGCCGCCTGGAACACGACCTCGGTGCACCAGCCAAGGAAAGAATAGATCAGAAAGATCCAGACAGCTTCATAAAAATCAGGCATTATCCTCAACTCCTATCATTTATCAGACATCCGTGCAGTCCACGTCGATATAATCTCCGTCCTGTGCGGAGGAACGCTGGGACTTTTTGATCTGGTGCGAGAGCGAGGCGACGGACCAGACGTCCAGTCCGCCCGCGATTATGAGCGAGACGCCGATGAAGCGCAGGAGCATGGCGGCGGTACCGAAGGGGTCGGTCACCATGACGATACCGAGGACGGCGGTCACGGCTGTGATGATGAGAGAGAGCCACCAGCTTGAAACGCGCAGGCGGAGCATATCAACCGTGCTCTGGAGCTTTACCAGACTGTCGATAAGGACGGCGATGCCGATGACCGTCGGCAGTATGGACATGATGAGCTCCGGCTTTGCAAAAACAAAAACGCCGACTCCGAGCAGGATTATGCCGCTGACAAGATCCAGCCGGTATTCGCTGTATGCAACACGCCGGCGGAAATACTTCACGGTACGGACCAGACCGAGCAGACAGAGCGCCGAGGCAAGAAGATAGCATACAAGCTTACCGGAGGTCTCCGGGAATACGAGAAAGATTATTCCGAGCGCGATAAAGAGTATGGCAAGCAGAACGTAATCGGTCAGAGCGCCCTTTACGAATTCTTTCATGTGTTTCATATTGCAGCTCCTTTTTCATATTATAGATCGTCATTATATCATAAGGCTGACCGTCAGACAATAACAACCGTCCGGCATATGTTCGGCTCCCGTCATTTTACGGAAGAATTTTATAAAAGCGCGAATTTTGGATAAGTTGTACTGTTTCGGCCAGAATAACGCAATATAACTGGATTTTTTGATAGTTAATTGGCAAGCAATTCTGAAAAAGCCGATAGTGAAAGTTTAAACTTTAATTTAGACAATAATAGATTTTTCGGAAAAGAAGATTTGTGTTTTTGTCTAATTTACATCTTATCTTCCGCAGAGTAAACTATATAAAACAGACAAAGGAGGAAACGAGATGGGAATATATGCGATCACCGGCGCTTCAAGCGGCATCGGGCTCAGGACCCGTCAGCTTCTTGCCGAGCGCGGCCATAAGGTTATAAATATAGATATGAAAGACGGCGACATCTGCGCAAATCTTGCGACAATGGAGGGCCGGCTTCAGGCGTCCAGGGAGCTTCACGAAATGTGCCCCGACGGACTGGACGGAATGGTATGCAATGCAGGCGTTTCCGCGCAGTGCGGCAACATCCCGCTCATCATATCGCTGAACTATTTCGGCGCCATGATAATGGCCGAAGAGGTGTTTGACCTTCTGGAGGAGCGCCGCGGCTGCTGCGTTGTGACCTCGTCGAACACGATAGCACAGGGCTCCGCCCGTATGGACGTTGTCGGCCTGCTGAATAACCAGGCCAGCGAGGAGAGAATACTCAAGCTCGTCAAGGATGTGGACCCCGCGGACGCGCATGCTTTTTATGCGGCGACGAAATATGCTCTCGCCCGCTGGGCAAGGCGCATATCCGCCGACTGGGGCGCGCGCGGCGTGAGAGTAAACGCCGTTGCTCCCGGCAATGTTCACACCGCGATGGTCGATGCGCTCAAGCCTGAATACCGCGCGGCGGTGGATGCTATCCCCGTTCCCATAAACTATGATACGGGCAATCTGATGGATCCGCTTGACATTGCGAATGCGATAGCGTTTCTTGTCTCGCCCGAGGCGCACGGCATCAACGGGATAATCCTGTTTGTGGACGGCGGTACCGATGCGCTGCTCAATTCCGAAAAGGTATATTAAGGAGGCACCGGTATGCTTATATCCGATTTTGCAAACGCAATGGTAAAAAGGGACTATATCGGGCTGTCAAAGTGCTTTGCGGATGAGAGCCGCTGCTTTGACTACTGCCCGGGCTATGCCGGGAAGGAAAACTATCATGTTTACGGCCGGCGCGCGATAGAGATGTTCTATCACAACAAGTTCATCATCCAGAATCTTTATGCTATGGATCCCGTGATCCAGGATGAGCGGAATGTGAACCTCTATATAAGCTACGGCGGAATCATAATCCATGCCGTTGCTACGATACTGAATTATGATCCCCAGAACGGCCTGATACAGGAGCTGGTAATAAGGCCCGCATAAAAGACGACAAAACCCGTCCGCACAGTTATGACTGTGCGGACGGGTTTTGCCGGTATAACAGGAGAAACTGCCGTCAGCCTCTCTCGCTGATGGGTACATATTTTGTCTTGGTGATCGCGGAACGGAACGCGGGACGCATGATGCGGCCGCCGGAGACGACTTCCTCGATGCGGTGTGCGCACCAGCCGGCTATGCGCGCGATGGCAAACAGCGGAGTATAGAGATCCTCGGGGATGCCGAGCATGGAATAAACAAGGCCGGAATACAGATCGACGTTGGAACACATCGGGATGGTGAGTCCCTTGCGCTCCATGACCAGGGGGATGCCGACGCGCTCGATGCTCTCGAGCAGGGCAAAATCGTCCTCCCTGTCCTTGATAACGGCCATGCCTCCGGCATATTTTTTGAGCATTTCGGCGCGTGGATCGGACAGAGTATAAACCGCGTGGCCGAGGCCGTATATCTTGCCGGAACGGTCGTTTGCCTCGCCGTCGAGTATTTTGCCGAGATAGGCGCGGATCTCGTCGTCATCCTTCACATCGCTGACATGAGCTTTGATATCGTCGAACATATCCATTACCTTTTTGTTCGCGCCGCCGTGAAGCGGCCCCTTCAGCGAACCTACGGCCGCGGCAATGGCGCTGTATGTGTCCGTGCCGGAGGAGGAGAGAACGCGACAGGCAAAAGCGGAGTTGTTGCCGCCGCCGTGCTCGGCGTGGAGCATCAGCATCATGTCAAGCAGACGCGCTTCCTCGCGGGTATAGCTCTTGTCCTTGCGCAGCATGCGCAGAAAGTTCTCCGAAACGGATAGATTTTCTTTCGGGATATGTAAATAAAGAGACTTTCCGTCATAATGATGGCGCTTGACGGCATAGGCGTTGGCCACGATGACGGGGAAGCGCCCGATAAGCTCGATCGACTGCCGGAGCATGTTTTCTATCGAGGTGTCGTCCGGATTGTCGTCATAGGAGTACAGAGCGAGGACGCTTCGGGCGAGCTTGTTCATGATGTTCTGGCTGGGAGCCTTGATTATCATGTCCTCGGTAAAATCCTTCGGCAGCTGGCGCGCGGCGGAAAGCACGGTGTCAAAGCGCCTGAACTGCTCTCTTGTAGGCAGCTTGCCCATGAGCAGAAGGTAGGCCACCTCTTCATAGCCGAATGTGCCGTCGCCGACATGCTGCTCGATGACATCGATGATGTCATAGCCACGGTAGTAAAGATGGCCGGGCTGAGGCAGACGCGCGCCGTCCTCGACAAGGTAGCCCTGAACGCTGCCTATCTTGGTCACGCCGATGATAACGCCGGTGCCGTCGCTGTTGCGCAGACCGCGCTTTATGTCCTGACGCCTGTATGCGTTGTAGTCTATGGTGTATTCATTTTGCAGATCGGCGCTCAGCGAACTGACGTAATCTCTTAAAACTTCATTGGAAATATCCATTGATCAGCGCTCCTTGGAAAATGATTAGCTTCATTATAGAGGAGAAGAACAGATATTGCAAGTTTAATTTTAACATTATGCAAATATGACGGCATACCGGCAAAACAGAGGTCGAAAATTATCGATTTTTGCAATATTTATTAATATTCCTGCATTTAGTGTTGCGAAACGATATTTATATGTTATAATTCAGAGAAACTAAAGGCAGCATGCGCTGCCGATCGGAGAGGTGCACATATGATAAAGCTTAACAGCCAGACGGTCATGCTGAAAAACGGCTGCCCGGTGCCATGCGGGCCGGACGCTGGCGGACGTGAGAAAACGATGGCATATCAGATAATGCGGGCGCATGACGCTTCCGCCGATCCGGCACGCATGGAGATACGCTTTGACAGCCTTATCTCGCACGATATAACCTATGTCGGGATCATACAGACGGCCAAAGCCAGCGGACTGGAGCGTTTTCCGGTGCCGTATGTCATGACGAACTGCCACAACAGCCTCTGCGCCGTCGGCGGAACAATAAACGAAGACGACCATGTGTTCGGGCTTTCCGCCGCAAGAAAATACGGCGGCATATATGTTCCCGCCAATGTCGCCGTCATCCACCAGTATGCGCGCGAGATGATGTCCGGCGTCGGCCGTATGATACTCGGCAGCGACAGCCACACGCGCTATGGCGCGCTTGGCACGATGGGCATCGGCGAGGGCGGCCCCGAGATCGTGCGTCAGCTGCTTGAGAATACTTATGATGTTGCCGCGCCCGAGGTCGTGCTCGTCTGGCTGACGGGCACACCGAACCGCGGCGTCGGCCCGCACGATGTTGCGATAGCCCTCTGCGGCGCGGTGTATGACAACGGCTTTGTCAAGAACAGAGTCCTGGAATTTGCCGGGCCGGGGCTCGGCGGCCTGCCGATGGATTACAGGATAGGCATCGACGTCATGACGACGGAAACGGCCTGTCTCAGCTCCATCTGGGAAACGGACGAAAAGACCGAGGAATACTTTGCAGCACACGGCAGAGCGGAGGATTATAAGTCCCTGCGCGCGACTGACGGTGCTGTTTATGACCGCATGATAGAGATAGACCTTTCGGCGGTGGAGCCGATGGCGGCGCTCCCGTTCCACCCGTCGAAGGCTTTCACGATACGGGAGCTCTCCGCAAACGCGGGAGATATCCTGCGCCGGTGCGAGCAGGAGGCGGAAAAGAGCCTCTCCGGCGGCGTTTCGCTGCATCTGTGCGACAAGCTGCGCAACGGAAAGCTGGTCGTTGACCAGGGAATCATCGCGGGCTGCGCTGGCGGAATGTATGACAACATAGCGGAGGCCGCTGCGATACTCGAGGGGAAAAGTGCCGGAAACGGATATTTCTCGTTGTCTGTATACCCGTCCAGTATACCGGTCAACCTTGAGCTTATCAGAAACGGTGTTCAGCAGTCGCTGATGGAAAGCGGAGCAGCGTTCAAGCCCTGCTTCTGCGGCCCCTGCTTCGGCGCGGGAGATGTGCCTGCCAACGATGCAGTCTCCATCCGCCACACGACGCGCAGCAAGCCGTCTGACAGCCAGATAGCGTCCGTCATCCTCATGGATACGCGAAGCATCGCCGCAACTGCGGCAAACGGCGGGATACTGACCTCCGCCGCGGACATCGATTACACGCCTCCCGCACCGTCAGGCAGTGCCTTTGACGGCGGCGTATACCGCAGGCGCGTTTACTTCGGCTTCGGAAAGCCGGAGGAGGGCGCGGAACTGCGTTACGGCCCCAATATAACCGCGTGGCCCGAAATACCGGCGCTGTCCGAAAATCTGCTCATGCGTCTGGACAGCGTCATCCACGACCCCGTGACAACGACGGACGAACTGATACCCTCCGGAGAGACCTCGAGCTACCGTTCCAATCCGATAAAGCTTGCCCGGTTCACTCTTTCGCGCCGGGACCCGGAATATGTCGGACGTACGGAAAGAACGGCGGAACTGGAGTCGTCGCGCCGGAACGGGGTTCCCGATGAGGAGATACTCTCGGCGCTGGAGCGCGCGGAGCTAGGCGCGGACGTTCTCGACAAAACGCACATCGGCTCCGTCATATACGCAACGATGCCCGGCGACGGCAGCGCGCGTGAGCAGGCGGCGTCCTGCCAGCGCGTGCTCGGAGGCAGCGCCAATATCTGCCGGGAGTTCGCCACAAAGCGCTATCGCTCCAACTGCATCAACTGGGGCATGCTCCCGCTGATGACAGAAGAGGAGTTCGACTATACGGCCGGAGACTTCGTTTATATCCCCGGCATCAGAAGCATTGTTGAAAGCGGCGGAGAGACTGTGCCCGCGCTTGTCATTACCGCGTTTGGGGTCAAAAGCATAACCTTCCGTCTTCCGGAACTCACCGGGCAGGAACGGGAAATACTGCTTGCAGGCTGCCTGATGAACTGGTATGCAGAGAGGAAAAAATGATGGAAAAGATCAAAATGACAAATCCCATCGTCGAACTGGACGGAGACGAGATGACCCGCGTTCTGTGGCGCATGATAAAGCAGGAGCTGATAGAGCCGTTTGTCGAGCTCAGGACCGAGTATTATGACCTCGGTCTTGAAAACCGCGACGCGACGCGCGACGCGGTAACAACGGAGGCGGCGGAGGCCATCAAGCGGCACCATGTTGGCGTCAAGTGCGCGACAATAACGCCGAACGCACAGCGAGTGGAGGAATATGGCCTCCATGAGATGTGGAAGAGCCCGAACGGCACCATCCGCGCGATACTTGACGGCACAACATTCCGCACGCCGATACCCTGCAAATGGCTCAGACCGTATATTCCGACGTGGGAAAAGCCGATCACCGTCGCGCGTCACAGCTATGGCGATCTGTATAAGGACACGGAGATGCGCATTGAGGGACCGGGAAAGGCCGAGCTTGTGTTTACCGCGGCTGACGGTACGGAGCAGAGGCAGACTGTTTTCAATTTTGAAGGTCCCGGTGTGCTCCAGGGATGCTATAACAAGGACGATTCGATAGAGAACTTTGCCCGAGCCTGTTTTGAGTTCGCGCTTGGAAAGAAAGAGGACCTCTGGTTCTCGGCCAAGGACACCATAATGAAGAAATACGACGGTGTCTTCAAGTCGGTTTTTCAGCGGCTGTATGACGAGGAATATGCGGAAAGATTCGCAGAGGCGGGAATAACCTATTTCTACACGCTTATAGACGATGCGGTGGCGCGGCTTGTGCGCTCGAAGGGCGGAGTTGTGTGGGCGCTCAAGAATTATGACGGAGATGTTATGAGCGACATGATCTCAACGGCCTTCGGCAGTCTTGCGATGATGACGAGCGTTCTGGTCTCGCCGGACGGAAACTATGAGTATGAGGCGGCGCACGGGACTGTGACACAGCACTGGTACAGATACAGAAACGGTGAAAAAACCTCGACGAATCCCGTCGCGACGATCTTTGCATGGACAGGCGCGCTGAAAAAGCGCGGAGAGCTCGACGGTATCACCAAACTTGAGAATTTCGCCGGAAGGCTGGAGAAGGCCTGTCTCGATACAATAGGCTCCGGTGTCGTGACAAAGGATCTCGCGCCGATATATATCGGGGAGGTCAGCAGGATCGCCGACAGCGAAGAGTTTATCGCCTCCATAAAAAGCAGAATATGAATACAAAGACACCGTATGCGATTTTATCGCATACGGTGTCTCGCGTTGTAAAAAGGTTCTGCAAGCCTATGACGGCGGTCATAGCGCACAGGTTGACATAATATCAGTCGCCGGTTTTTTCCCAGAGTACGGGCTCGCCCAGCTGGAGACTTTTCGGAACGTCGATAAGGCGCTGATTGCGGCTGCCGCGCCATTTGAGCGAAAGGCTGCGCTGAGACAGAACAAACGGCCCGTCCACCAGCACATCCGTAAGCTCGAGCAGCTCGCGCACACCGGGGCGTCCGTCACGCAGAAGCTGCTCGAATGTCCAGCCGCTGTATGTCCATACATTGAGCCCGTGGGCTTTTGCGGCCCTTGCGACAGCTGCGCAATCCTCCGGCTGGAAGAACGGGTCTCCTCCGGAAAGCGTGAGTCCGTCGGTGAGCGGGTTGGAGAGCATGATCCTGATGATCTCATCGACGGACACCTCTTTTCCGCCGTCGGGATCGTGCGTCTGGGGATTATGACAGCCCTCGCAGTGGTGGGGGCAGCCCTGCGTGAACAGGGTAAAGCGGAATCCGGGACCGTCGACGATGGAGTCATGGACAAAGTCTGCGATTCTCATTATGCGATTCACTTCCGTTTCTATTTATGGCGCAGCACGATGAAGATGATCAGCGCCGCGAGAATGATTATAAGCCCGCCGAGTATGGAGACAAGCATCGTCGTACTGGATATGGATGAGCTGGTTTTTGGGTTTTCGCTTTCGGATCTCTGGCTGTCTGCGGAGAACGGGGATTTGACAGCGGAAGCGGGAGCGGTTTCCTTGACGGTATCGTCTCTGCCGGATACAGCCGGAGCCTCCGGAGCGGGTGTAGCGGGAGCCGGAGAGCCGACCGGCTTCGGCGCAGCCACGCCGGATCCGTCCGTCGGAGAAGGCGTCGGAGATGCGGCCGGGGACGTCGTCGGGGCCGCTGTCGAGGTCTCGCCGAGATATACCCAGCCGCTGAAGTTATCGTAGCCGGTCAGTCCCCAGCCGGAGCACTCGCGGGTTATGCGTATCTGTGTCCCGGTCGGTATGCCCAGAATAAGGTCACAGCTTGAGCTTGGACCGATGCGCATATTCAGATGGCCGTCGGGCGAGACAACATAGGTATAGTAATCAGAGGTGGTGCCAAGGCTGAAAAGATCGCTTGATGTCTGACCGAGATATACCCAGCCGTAGTTATATCCGTATTGGACGTATCCCCAGCTGGCTGAATTCTCAACAAGGACATGCAGACGTTCATAGTCCGGTATCGTTGTTATCAGCGCATAGTCAACTCCGGGGCCTTCCCGCATGTTCAGGCCGCCGTCGGGCGTCGTTACATAGACATAGTAATCCACGTCCCAGGAGTTGTCCGGAAAGATGATAGCGTCGGCAAAGGCGGCAGTGGTCAGCAATGCGATGAGCAGCAGCGCAAGGAAAAAGGAGAGAGCTCTTTTTTTCATGGTGATGACCTTCCAGTTATTTTAGTGTTGCCGTGAAAACAGTATAAAACCGCGGCATCCGTATTTCAAGATGCCGCGGTAAAATTGACACGCGCGTTTATTTTATGTCGCTGATGCCGTGCTTAACGCGGTCATGCTCCTCGGCGCGCTTTGCATTATTGAAGCGGTCGAGCGTGCCGACAAGGTATCCGGTGATGCGGCGGATGCGCTCAAAGGGAACGCCGTCGTCCTCCGTGCGTCCGCAGCCGGGGCACTGGTCCTTGATTATGCCGTTGAAGCCGCAGATTGGGTCGCGGTCAACGGGGTGGTTGATCGAGCCGTAGCCGATGCCGCATTCACCCATGTAGTGTACGATCTTCTCAAAAGCCTCGAGGTTGTCGGTCGGATCTCCGTCCATCTCGATATAGCTGATGTGACCGGCATTTGTCAGGGCGTGGTACGGCGCTTCCTTGCGGATCTTCTCAAAGGCGGTGATGGGATAATAGACGGGGATATGGAAGCTGTTGGTGTAGTAATCCCTGTCTGTTACGCCCTCAATGATGCCGTAGCGCTGCTTGTCTATTTTAACGAAGCGGCCGGAAAGTCCCTCCGCGGGAGTTGCTATCAGGGAGAAGTTGAGACCGGTCTTTTTGCATTCGTCGTCCATGCGCTTGCGCATGTGGGCGATGATGTCAAGGCCGAGAGCCTGTGCCTTTTCGCTCTCGCCGTGGTGGACGCCGATGAGCGCCTTGAGGCATTCGGCAAGGCCGATGAAGCCGCAGGTGAGCGTGCCGTGCTTGAGAACTTCGCCCACTTCGTCGTTCCAGCCGAGCTTTTCGCTGTCTATCCAGACGCCCTGGCCCATGAGGAAGGGATAGTTCTTGACCTTCTTTTTGGCCTGGATGGCGAAGCGCTCCATGAGTTGGTCGATGACAAGCTCCATCTTGGAGTCGAGATCTTCGAAAAAGGCGTTGAGGTCGCCCTTTGCCTTGATGGCAAGACGGGGAAGGTTGATGGTGGTGAAGGAGAGGTTGCCGCGGCCGTTGCATATCTCGCGTGTGGGATCATAGACATTGCCTATAACGCGGGTACGGCAGCCCATGTATGCGATCTCGGTCTCGGGATGGCCGGGCTTGTAGTACTGAAGGTTGAACGGGGCGTCGACGAACGAGAAGTTCGGGAACAGGCGCTTGGCGCTGACGCGGCAGGCAAGCTTGAACAGGTCGTAGTTCGGGTCGCCGGGGTCGCAGGAAACGCCCTTTTTGACGCGGAAGATCTGTATGGGGAATATGGCGGTCTCACCGTTTCCAAGGCCGGCCTCCGTGGCGAGCATTACGTTTTTCATGACCATGCGGCCCTCGGGGGAGGTGTCCATGCCGTAGTTGATGGAGGAGAAGGGAGTCTGTGCACCGGCGCGCGAATGCATCGTGTTGAGGTTGTGGATAAAGGCCTCCATTGCCTGATAGGTGGCGCGGTCGGTCTCCTTATACGCATAGTGATAGGCGGCTTTCTGAGCTTTTTTCATGCCCTCCTCGTCGCCGAAAGCGGTGATGAGCTTGGGCAGTTCGGCCTCCTGATAGGGCTCGATGCCCTCGATGCAGGGATAAAGCCCGGTCTCCTTTTCGACCTCCGCGATGATATCCTTTACCTGATCCTCGGGATCGTCGATATCGTGCCAGAGCATGAGCGCCTTGGCGATATTCTGGCGGTACAGGCGCTTGAAGGTCTTTTTAACGCCGTCGCCCATGCCGTAGTCGAAGTTCACGATGCTCTGTCCGCCGTGCTGGTCGTTCTGGTTGGACTGTATCGCTATGCAGCACAGCGCGGAATAGGAGGCGATGTCGTTCGGCTCGCGCAGATGGCCGTGACCGGTGGAGAAGCCGTCCTTGAAGAGCTTTACTATATCGATCTGGGTGCAGGTCGTTGTGAGCGTATAGAAGTCGAGATCGTGAATGTGGATGTCGCCCTCGCTGTGCGCCTTGGCGTGCTCGGGCTTGAGGACAAACATGTTGTAGAACTGCTTTGCACCCTCGGAGCCGTATTTGAGCATGGTGCCCATCGCGGTGTCGCCGTCGATGTTGGCGTTTTCGCGCTTGACATCGGAATCCTTTGCGTCGGAAAAGGTGATCTCCTCATAGGTATGCATGAGCCGGGTGTTCATTTCGCGCACCTTGCTGCGTTCGGAACGGTAGAGGATGTATGCCTTGGCCGTGGCGACATATCCGTTGTCCATAAGGACCTTCTCCACTATATCTTGTATATGCTCGACCTCGGGCGTCTCGATGCCCTCGACCTCAAGAGTGGAGCAAACCTCGTCCGCGAGACGCCCGGCAACGTCCTCCTGACCGGGCTTATAGGTCGCGTCAAAGGCCTTTACGATAGCATTTGCTATTTTCTGCTTATCGAAAGGAACGGTGCGCCCGTCTCTTTTGACAATACTTGTAAGTGTCATCCCTGTTCCTCCTATATTTCTGTATACTGACGCAAAACACAAGATGTTGTGATTATGTAAAGTTGATTAGCACATATATAGTACACTCAGGTGTGCGTTATGTCAAGTGCAAAAAAAGCAGGCTAAAGCCCCGAAAAAACCGTTGACGTGCACCTGATGGCATTGATTTTTGCACGGCAGACTGATATAATACAGAAAAATACATAAACTATCCAGAAACGGAGGGAACATGTATGACGCTTAATCGCGCGGCGCTGAAAGCGAATGCAAAAATCGATATAAAACAGACAAAGCCGAACGTCATTCTTGTCACACTTGTATATGTTCTGATAATATATGTGCTGGATCTGCTCAGCGCAAAGCTCAGCGGAGAGATCCTTCAGCTGAAGATGCTGCTGACAGCTGCATATAACGGCGAGACGTCGTTTATTCTGCCGCAGATAGAGATCACGCCGGCTGCCTCGATAATCGTGCTGGCGCTGGGCATAATGTCCACGATCCTCGGCGTTGGCTACAGCCTGTTCTGTCTCAACGCGGTGCGTCACCGCGCACCGGCCTACGGCAATCTGTTTGACCCGTTCGGAATGTTTTTCAGAGTGCTGTGGCTCAATATTCTGATGAGCATATTCGTTGCGCTCTGGTCGATGCTGTTTTTCATCCCCGGTATCATCGCGGCGTACCGGTACAGAATGGCGGTATATATCCTGCTTGACCATCCGGAGTGCTCCGCTCTTGAGTGCATAAGAGAAAGCAAGCTTCTGATGCAGGGGCACAAGGCCGAGCTTTTTGTCCTCGACCTGAGCTTTATCGGCTGGTCTATCCTCTGCATTATCCCCTTTGTAACGCTCTGGGTCAGCCCGTATATGGAGCTTACAAACGTCTGGTTCTATGTCTCGCTTGCAGACGGCGCGTCAGCCGGTCCCGGTTACGACGCGGATTTCCGCAATAACGGCGGTTCCGGAACGGACGGCAAGCCGCCCTGGGAGTCGTAAAACGAATTTATAATTTTATAGTATGAAGTCCGGTCCGGCTGACCGGTGTTCATAAAAAGGTTCAAGCCCGGCTGTAATTATGCAGCCGGGCTTTTGTCATCATGCGCGCATCAGCGTCTGTCCTCCGCAAGAATACCGTAAAGGTACAGGTCTGCCCAATTACCGGACGTATCCTTTGTCTGACTTCTCTGTATTCCCTCAGGTTTCATTCCGAGCTTTTTCATTAATCCAACGGATACGAGCCCGTCTATCGTCTCGGCGAATATTTTGTGTACGTTCATTTTGTCAAAAGCATAGTCGATGACCGCTTTGCAGGCTTCAAAAGCAAAACCTTTTCTCCAGAAATTCCTGTTGAAAAACCAGCCGATCTCATACACCTCTTCGAGACACTCGTTAAAGAGAATATAGCCGATAACTCTGCCGGTCTCCCTGTGCACAGCCGCAGCGGCGCCTCTTTTTTCTATGCAGAACTTCCGCAGAAATTCAGCCGTTTTCTCAAGGGTATATGCAGGTTCGCAATTTTTCATTGTTTCGTCATCGCCCAGAATGGCGTGCATATCGCTCAGATCGTCCATGATGAAATCACGAATGACCATTCTGCCGGTTTCAATATACATTGTTCCCGCCTCCCCGAAGCTGAGTTTATCGGACTGCCGGTATATTATCATATGATACCATCGGTTGACAAGGGCAAACACGGCGGAGCTTATTTGAGAATTGTAAACCGATAATTAATTAGAGGTTGACAATCCGCACTCTGCATGTTATCCTTCGCGGGGAGGCTGAGAATATGAAAGTAAAGGAAATGACATATATAGCTCTGTTCGCGGTGCTTATTACGCTCTGCTCGTGGCTGAGCATACCGGCGGATGTTCCGTTCACGCTCCAGACCTTTGCCGTTTTCGCGGCTCTGTGCACGCTGGGTGGAAAACGCGGAACACTGGCGATACTGCTGTATATTCTGCTCGGAGCAGTCGGGCTTCCGGTGTTCGCCGGTTTTCGCGGCAGCATCGGCGTCCTGCTCGGCGCGACGGGCGGATATATCGTCAGCTTTTTGCTCAGCGGCCTTGTTTACTGGCTAATGACGCGCTGCTTTGGGAGCGGAAAAATTATCATGCTGCTCTCTGTTTTTCTCGGGCTGATCGTATGCTATGCCTTTGGCACGCTGTGGTACACGCTCGTTTATGCCAGCGGCCGGAGCGGGATCGGCTTTGCCGCGGCGCTTGTGAAATGCGTCGTGCCGTTTGTCATTCCCGACATTGTAAAGCTGCTGCTTGCAGTTTACATATCCAACAAAATTAAAAATTATGTTAACCTATAATACTTGAACCAAAGCTCTCCCGTGCCGCAGACACGGATATAAAAAATGACGCCCTCTCCCGAATGCAGGCGAAAGCAAGATTCGGGAGAGGGCGTAAATTCTTTTACGGTCATTGCAGACGCAGAGATATCTCTCCGGAAGAGAGAGTAAGCGTTTTACCATTGTCCTTTCTGACGATAAGTCCGCCGAGATCATCGATGCCGACAGCCTCCGCATCGGCTGAAACGCCGGCGGCGGTGTAGGTTATGCGGCGGCCGATGACGAGGCTCCTGCTGCGATAGAAATCCAGATAGCTCCTGTCCGGATAAGCCTCGATGATGTCCGCAAGTTCGTCGGCGACGGCGGCGGCAAGGACGCATCGTCCGGGGGACGAGGAACCGAGCGACGCGGCGACAGCGCCGATATCCGAGGGAAACTCCTCCGTATGGAGGTTGATGCCGATCCCGACGACTATGCCGGTCAGCGCTCCGGTCTCGAAATCCGTTACGCCCTCGGTCAGTATGCCGCAGACCTTGCGGCCGTCCAGATAAATGTCGTTGACCCATTTTATCAGCGGACGCAGGGGCGTGAGCCGTTCGATCGCCCGAACAACAGCCACTGCTGCTGCGGTGGTGGAGCTTACCGCGCTTTCAAATCCGCCGGGGCAGGAGAGGGCGAGGCTCATGTAAAGCCCGGTCTCCGCCGGAGAATAGAACGAACGGCCCATGCGTCCGCGGCCCGCAGTCTGTTGTGAGGCGACGATGAGCTCGGCGCCCGGCTCCCCTCCGGCGAGACGGCGCTTCGCCTCGTTGTTTGTGGAGTCGATGCAGTCAAAGACGGAGACGCGGATGTCCCTGTGACGGAGGAAGGCGGTTATGAGCTCTTCGGAGAGCAGGTCACAGCCCTCTGAAAGACGGTAGCCGCGGTTAGTGACGGATTCGATGACGGCGCCGTCGTTTCGAAGCGCGGTGATGGCCTTCCACACCGCTGCACGGGAGACGCCCAGCGAGTCCGCCAGCTCCTGCCCGGAGATAAAGCCTCCGCCTGTTTGACACAGGCGGAGAAAAACATCATGTTTGAGAGACATATTGCACAGCCTCCTATATTCGCCGGAATCTTGTGGGTTTCGGCCTGTATTTTATGCCGGATACCAGACCCATTGCGGCGAACAGAGAGAACAGGGATGAGCCGCCGTAGCTGAAGAAGGGCAGCGTCAGGCCGACAACGGGCGTCAGGCCGACGCACATTCCGATGTTTTCAAAGGTCTGGAAGAAGATGGTCGAAGCGACGCCGAAACAGACAAGCATGCCCATCGTGCTGTTGCACTTGAGGCCGATGTATACACAGCGGATGATGATGCACAGCAGCAGCGTGATGATTATAAGGCAGCCGATAAGTCCCAGCTCCTCTCCGGCGACGGCGAAGATGAAGTCGGACTGTTTTTCCGAAAGCGCGTTTGACTGTGCCTGCGTGCCGTTATAGAGCCCGGTGCCGGTAAGGCGGCCGCTTGCAAGAGCGATCTTGCTCTGACGGGGCTGCCAGGTTATGCCGAAGCCTGTTGCATCGACGCTGGGGTCATACGGCGCGATGATGCGGTCCTTCTGGTTCTGACTGAGAAAGTTTTCCCAGATAAACGGCGTTACGGCCGCAACGGCGGCAAAGGCGATCAGGAACCAGTAGATCTTTACGCCGGCGACGAACAGCATCGTCGCGAAGATGAAGAGAAAGACAAGCGCGCTGCCAAGGTCGTCGGAGACGACGATTATAAGCCCGAACATTAGAATGAAGTGCATCCCCAGCTGGATTATCGACAGGGGAGAGTTCAGGTTTTTATATTCCTTCAGGTATGTGATCTGCTTTGCCATGAGGACGATATAGACGATCTTGACGACCTCCGACGGCTGTATGCCAAAGCCGAGAAAACGGATCCAGCCGTTGTTGCCGACCTCCTCGTTGCCGACGCCGAAGGGTATCAGCAGCAGAAGAAATACGACGTTGAAGACAAACAGGATCGGCCATTTGTCGGCGATGATGTCGAGGTCGATGACCGTCAGCAGGATGAACAGCACGATGCCTATCATAAGCGCGGCTGTCTGGGTTATGACATAACGGGAGGTACCGTAGGATTTGGT
>CAKSXP010000007.1 GCA_934515035.1 uncultured Oscillospiraceae bacterium | reverse complement strand
GCCATATCCGACGAGCACTTCAACGATCTGCTCGCTCAGGGCCTGAACACCACCGACGCTGCAAAGCGTACCGAGATCTACAAGGAAGTTGACCAGTGGCTCTATGACAACAACCAGGTCATCCCCATCTGCGAGCGCGGCGAAGCTTTCTGCTACAACAGCTCCAGGATCGCTTCCTTCAGCATGGCCTCCGTCAACCGCGGAAGCCTGGCATTCGTTACCTTTAACTGATCGCATACATTATAAATAATGGGCGGCAGGCCGTGGAAAGAAAAATATGACCCCCTCCGTTGTCTTGCCGCAGCAAACGCAACAGGCAGCAATTATAGATGCTGCCTGTTGTTTTGAAAAAAGCTTTTGTCATTTCTGGGCGAAAAAACGCCCTTACAGGGAAGATGAGGTTGTGTAAATGTTTCGGTTCGTATTAAAAAGACTCCTTATCATCATCCCAACGCTCCTTGGAATACTACTTATTATTTTCACGATAAACTATTTCACGCCGGGCGACCCGGCGATGAGCGCGTTGGGCAAAAACTATACGGAGGCCGCATATCAGGCCAAGGTGGCCGAAATGGGCCTGGATCAGCCGTTTTTGCTGAGATACTGTATCTATCTGAAGAATATAGTGACGAAGCTCGACCTCGGCACGTCATATTCCACGCTCCGCCCGGTTTCAACAATGATCGCAGAGAGGATCGTGCCGACGCTTAAAATAGGCATCCTCAGCAGTCTGCTGACGATCATTCTCGGCATAATCGTCGGGATCATCTCCGCCGTCAAACAGTATTCCGTCATGGACTATGTTTCAATGTCGCTGAGCGTCTTTTTCGCAGCAATGCCGGGCTTCTGGCTCGCGCTGATGTGCCTGATGCTCTTCTGCATCAAGCTGCATTGGCTGCCCGCCTCCGGACTCACGTCCTGGAAGCACTATGTGCTGCCCGTGCTGTGTCTCGGCCTCTCGCCGATAGCGATCATAATCCGAATGACGCGCTCGAGCATGCTTGACGTCATACATCAGGACTATATCCGCACGGCCCGCGCAAAGGGCGTTGCGGAGCGCACCGTTATCATGAAGCATGCCCTGCGCAACGCGCTGATACCTGTTATAACGGTCATCGGCATGCAGCTGAGCATGGTCATCGCGGGCTCCGTTGTTATCGAGAGCATTTTCAGCATTCCCGGCATCGGCATGCTGATGCTCAGCGCGATAAACAACAGCGATTACCCGTTGATACAGGGTTCCGTTTTTGTGCTGAGCCTCGTTATCTGCATTATTAACCTGCTGGTCGATCTTGCGTATGCCGCGGCTGACCCGCGCATCAAGGCGCAGTACACCGGCGGCTCCGCGCGCAGAAAGAGAGCAAAAAAGGAGGCCGCTGCATAATGGAAACAACAAAGGCCATAACGACTCCTGATAACGAGATCGTCAAGAAGCAGAGCCAGATCAAGGAGATATGGCGCCGCTTCCGTCTCAACAAGCTGGCTATGGTCGGCTTTGTCATCATTGCCGTTCTCATTCTTGTCGCGATCTTCGCGGATGTCATAGCACCCTATGACCCGGCTGCCGCGAACATCGCAAACCGCCTTCAGTTCCCCTCCGCCGAGCACCTGCTCGGAACGGACAATTACGGGCGCGACCTGCTGACGAGAATAATCTACGGCACGCGCGTTTCGCTGCTGATCTCCATCGCGGGACTTTTCATCGCGCTTGTCATCGGCGGCGTGCTGGGCGCTATCGCCGGCTATTACGGCGGCATTGTGGACAGCATTATCATGCGCCTTATGGACATACTCATGTCCATCCCCGGTATGCTGCTGGCCGTGTGTATCTCGGCTCTGCTGGGCACGGGCGCGGTAAACACGGCGATAGCCATCTCGATCGGCGGCATCGCGCCGAGCGCGCGTCTGCTGCGCGCGAGCGTGCTTACCGTCCGCGACCAGGAATATGTCGAGGCGGCCCGTGCCTGCGGCAGCGGCAACCTCCGCATCATCTGGAGCCAGGTCCTGCCCAACACGCTCTCGCCGGTCATCGTTGACTGCACTCTGCGTCTGGGCACCAACATACTCCAGATATCGATGCTGAGCTTTATCGGCCTCGGCGTTCAGCCGCCGACGGCGGAATGGGGCTCCATCATGAACGTCGGACGTGAATTCATCATGTCCTTCTATCCCATGCTGCTGTTCCCCGGCATTGCGATCCTGCTGTCCATGTTCGGCTTCAACGCCATGGGCGACGGTCTGCGCGACGCAATGGATCCGAAGCTGAAGAATTGAGGTGGCGACTGTGAGCGAAAAACTGCTTGATATAAAGAACCTGAGCGTGCAGTTCAACATGCATGACGGCGTTGTCAAGGCCGTGCGCGGCATCAGCCTTTCGATAAACCGGGGCGAGACCCTCGGCCTCGTCGGCGAGACCGGCGCGGGAAAAACAACGACGGCCCTGAGCATCCTGAGGCTCATCCAGTCTCCCCCCGGCGAGATCGCCAGCGGTGAGATCGTCTTTGACGGAGAGGATCTGCTGGGCATTGCGGAGATCGAGATGCGCGCGATACGCGGCAAAAAGATCTCCATGATATTCCAGGACCCCATGACCGCCCTGAACCCGATCTTCACCGTTGAGGATCAGATCGCGGAGGTCATACATATACACGAAAAATGCACCCGCGCGCAGGCCGTTGAGAAGGCGCGCGAGACGCTTGAGCTTGTCGGCATTCCCGGCTCCCGCGGCGGTGATTATCCCCACCAGTTCTCCGGCGGGATGAAGCAGCGCGTCGTTATAGCGATGGCGCTGGCGTGTTCGCCCCAGCTTCTGATAGCGGACGAGCCGACAACGGCGCTGGACGTCACGATCCAGGCGCAGATACTCGACATGATGACCGAGCTGAACGAAAAGCTTGGTTCCTCTATGCTTCTCATCACCCACGACCTCGGCGTCGTCGCGGAGACCTGCCAGTCCGTCGCGATCATGTATGCCGGAGAGATCGTGGAGTCCGGCTCGCTGGAGCAGATCTTCGACCACCGCGCCCACCCCTATACCGAGGGGCTGTTCGGTTCGCTGCCCAGCCTGGAGAAAAAGGTGCACAGGCTCAAGCCGATAACGGGCCTTATGGCGGACCCCGCCAACCTTCCGGAAGGCTGCGCGTTCCATCCCCGCTGCCCGTATGCGACCGACGAATGCAGGAAGGAAGATCCTCCGGTCGTTGAGCTGGGAGAGGGACACTTTGTCAAATGCTGCAAGTGCAGCGGAGAGGGGTGGCTGAACAATGAGTGAGCTGCTTCGCGTTGAAAACCTGAAGAAATATTTCAAAACGCCGCGCGGCACGCTGCACGCGGTGGACGACGTCAGCTTCACTATCGAGAGCGGAAAAACTCTCGGCGTCGTCGGAGAATCCGGCTGCGGAAAATCGACTCTCGGCAGGACCGTTCTCGGCCTGCTTGATGCGACCGACGGCAGGATAGTTTTTGACGGTGAGGACATCACCGGTGCAAAGGGCAAGCGTCGCCGTCAGCTTCAGCGGCAGATGCAGATCATATTCCAGGATCCGTTCTCCTCACTGAACCCGCGTTACTGTGTTTTTGACCTCATCGCATATCCGCTGAAGGTCTATCACGACTACAAATCCCGGGACGACCTGAACCGCAAGGTGTTTGAGCTGATGGATACGGTCGGCCTTGCCCGCCGTTTTACCTATTCATATCCGCACGAGCTCGACGGCGGACGCCGCCAGCGCATCGGCATCGCCCGCGCTCTGGCAATGTCGCCGAAGTTCATCGTCTGCGACGAGCCCGTTTCCGCGCTCGACGTTTCGATACAGGCGCAGGTGCTGAACCTCTTGCAGGATCTTCAGGAACAGAAGGACCTGACCTATATCTTCATCACGCACGACCTGTCGGTCGTCAAGCACATCTCGGACGACATCATGGTCATGTACGTCGGCTCGATGGTCGAAAAATGCCAGGCCGACCTGCTGTTTGAGCACCCGTATCATCCTTATACAAAGGGTCTGCTCTCCGCGATACCGGTCCCGTCCATACACCGGGAGAAAAAGCGCATCATCATGCAGGGCGAGCTGACCAGCCCTGTCGATCCGAAGCCGGGCTGCCGCTTTGCCAACCGCTGCCCCTATGCAAGCGAGGTCTGCCGCAGCGCAATGCCCGCATATGAGGAGATCGAGCCCGGCCATTTCGTCGCGTGCCACCGCGTGCGCGAGATAAACGGCCTTGACGGAAAGGCTCCGCTCGCGGCGGAGTGATACGGTCATGAAGGCCCGTATACGCAAACTTTTGATCCTTATCGTCCTGGCGGCGTTTGCCGCCGTTCTGACGGCCGGCGCGGCATATGCGGAGGGCGAAGCCTTCCTGGGAGTAAAGCTGCCGCCGCTGTCGTCGGAGAACACCGGGAGCGAATGCAGCGCGTCCGGCAGTGTTGCCGCGGACGCCCTGCGCTATGCGGCGGACGCGGACTTTGCGGTGCTGCCCTCCGGTATGCTCGCGGGCGGCCTTGAGCAGGGCTTCCTGACGAGAGAACAGCTGGAGGCGGTGGTCGACGGAGACGCGGCCGCTGCGGTCGCCGGGGTGACGCCCGCGCGGCTGAAGGCCGTCCTTGAGAACTCGGTGACGCCCATAGTAACGGATATGGAAACGGAGACGATAGACCGCTCCGCGTCGGACTGGGAAGGGTTCGCGCAGGTCTCCGGCCTCGTTTTCAAATACGATGCTTCGGCTCCGGCCGGTGAGCGCGTTGTCTGGATAAAGTTGCCGGACGGAACGGCTCTCGACCTGAGCGACGACACCACGGTTTACCGGCTCGCCTCAACGGAGGCGGTGCTGTCGGGTTCTCTCGGCTATCCCGTCTTTGCGGACGCGCAGACTCTGGATATCGGCCTTGTCGATGCTCTGGAGAGCTATATCGCCGACTGCGGCACCGAGATACGCACCGAGGACCTCGAGCGCATAACCGCGATCGGCGCGGGCGAAAACCAGCTTATAGGCATATTGCCCGTGCCGGTCCTGATTGCCGCGGCCGTCGTGCTCATCGCGCTGTTCGCCGCACTGCGGCTCAAGCCCGTCTGGGACGAATATCATTTCGAGGGCGAGATGAAATAAACGCCCGCAGCGAAGTCAAGAGTGAAGAAAAAGGGAAGGAAAGAGGCTGTCTCGCAGGAGACAGCCTCTTTTCATATAAGGACACCAAACGCGGCGAGGTTGACAAAAGAGCCGGCGGAGTGCTATAATCATTAGCATACAAACTATATCGGCGGGCCGGTTCAGGCCGCCCGCGGCAGATGGAAAGAGGTAAATAACATGGAAACATTGGATGCTATATTTACAAGGCACAGCGTCCGCACATATACGGACGAGCCGGTGACGGACGAACAGATCGAAACGCTGCTGAAAAGCGCGATGAGCGGCCCGAGCTGCACGAATGCGAAGGACTGGAGCTTCATTGTCGTGCGCGACCGGGAGACTCTGTCCAAAATGGCGGACGCAAACGGAGCTCCGGCAAAGCCGCTGCGCAGCTGCCCCCTTGCGATCATGATCTGCGGCGACCTTGAGCGGGCCTTTCCTCCCGCGCCGGATTACTGGGTCATCGACGGCGCTATCGCGGGACAGAACATCTGCCTTGCCGCCCACGCGATGGGCCTCGGCGCGGTGTGGCTCGGCACCTGGCCGCAGATGGAGCGCGTCCACGGACAGAGAAAGCTGTTCGGACTGCCGTACAGCGTGATGCCGCATTCGATAATCGCGATCGGACATCCCGCGGCGGATGGCGGCGCGGCTCCGCTGCCGTCAAAGGCCGACGATCCCGCAAGCCATGTACACTATGATAAGTGGTAATGGCCTTGAAATGAACGGATATGTGTGAGATAATGTTCCCCGGGGCATTTGCCCCGGGGAACACTTTTGATTTTATCGGAAAGGCCATGATGAGTATTGTTTCGGCGGTATTACAGCTTCGGCGGGGTCGCCGTTCTTGCGGAGTCGACGGCAGAATTTGCCCAGTCCCCGCATTATGAACCCTTTTCCGTGCCGGAGACCCGGCCGGATCATATCATAAGCGTCCGACTGTCCGACCTGCCGGAGGATGCGCGCTCCGGCGCGCCGCGGCACTGGACGGAGAACGGAACGCTCTATACATCCGGCGGCTATGCCGTCTGTGCGCACAGACCCGGGCGCACGGACATCGTGCTGCGCCGCGACTACGAAAAATATCTGACGGCCCGTGTCATCTTCGAGGCGGCGGAACTGTCCCGCATCCTTGCGCGCTTCGGCGCGGTGGTGCTGCACGCCTCGTTTATCACGGTGAACGGGCGGGCCGTCCTCTTCTCCGCGCCGAGCGGCACAGGGAAGAGCACGCAGGCGGAGCTCTGGCGCGTTTTCGAGGGCGCGGAGATCATAAACGGAGACCGGGCGCTCGTCAGATGTACGCCGGAGGGCGCCGCCGCTTCGGGCGTGTGCTATTGCGGCACGTCCGGCATTTGCAGGAACGAGGAAGCGCCGCTGGCCGCCGTTGTCCTGCTGGGCCAGGCGAAGGAAAACCGCGTCCGCCGCGTGCCGGGGAAGGAGGCCTTCGCCGCGCTGCTGTCCCAGAGCTCATACCGCGAGTGGGACGCCGAAGCGGCGGAAAACGTCACGGAAGCGGTTGCAAGGCTCGTGTCCTCCGTTCCGGTATACCGGCTGGACTGCCTGCCCGACCGTTCCGCGGTCGATACACTGAAAGAAGTTTTAAGGAGCGATGTCTGATATGGAATACACGGGTTCCGAGCCCCGGCTCTCGGCCTATCTGCACGCAAAGGCCTGCGCCGGGGGCATCCCGCTGGCCGGGACGTTTGAGCTGACCGCGCGCTGCAACCTGAACTGCAAAATGTGCTATGTCCGGCTTTCGGCGCAGGAGCAGCAGGCGCGCGGGCGCGAGCTGACGGCGGACGAATGGCTCGCCATAGCGGAACAGGCGCGCTCGCAGGGGATGCTGTTTCTGCTTCTGACGGGCGGCGAACCGCTGATAAGGCCGGATTTCCGTCATATTCTCACGGAGCTGAAAAAGATGGGCATTCTCGTCTCGGTCAACTCCAACGCCTCGCTGATAGACGATGACTGGCTGGAATTTTTCAAAAAGGAGCCGCCCTTCCGCTTCAACATAACGCTTTACGGAGGCAGCGCGGAAACCTATGAAAGGCTGTGCGGCAGACCGGTCTATGACCGCGTTGCCGGGAGCATACGCGCGCTGCGCGAGATCGGCGTCGGGGTCAAGCTGAACGCATCGATAACGCCGTATAACAGGGACGACATGCGCGCGATATATGACTTTGCCCGGGAGCAGGGCATTCCGATGCAGCTGACGACCTATATGTTCCCGCCCATACGCCGCGACGAGAGCCTTGCCGGAGGCGGCGACCGCTTCACGGCGGAGGATGCGGCGCGCTATGCCGTCGAGTGGGACCGTATACGTCTTTCGCCGGAGGAGTTCCGGCTGCGTGCCGGGCGCATATGCCGGGGGGATTTCCCGGCGGACTGCGACGCCTGCGACGGCACCCCCGGCGAGGGAGTCATGTGCCGCGCCGGGCGAAGCTCGTTCTGGATCAACTGGCAGGGAAATATGACCCCCTGCGGCATGATGAACTTTCCCGCCGCGTCCGTGCCGGAGCTGGGTTTTTCCGAGGCGTGGGAGCGGACGAAGGCGGCTGCCGCTGCGATAAGGCTGCCCGCCGTGTGCTCATCCTGCGGGCACAGGGAGCTTTGCCACCTGTGCGCGGCGATGTGCGTAACGGAGACGGGCGCGTTCGACAAGCGTCCGGAGTATCTCTGCCGGATGGCGCGGGAGACCGTGCGGCTGATGCAGGAAAAAGCGCATTGATAGAATTTGTCTATCAATGCGCTTTTTATTATTCGTATTTTGAATGAACAATTTAGCGGATTGACTTGGCGATGCGGTGGGGCTTATAATTTTCCTGTCAAAAAAAAAGGAGCTGCTTATGGATATTACAGAACAGTATAAAGCCAGGCTGCACACGCTTGAGGAATGTATGGCCTTTGTTCAGAACGGAGACAGCATAATCGTCTCCGGCGCGGCCTGCGAGCCGGCCGTTTTTCTCAATCGCATCCAGGACCTGGCGAAGAATGTTGAAGGCGTCACGCTGCATAAAAGCCGCGACGGGTCCTATCCCTACCTGAGGGATCCGTCAATGAAGGGCAGAGTGGATACGATAGGGCATTTTTTCGCGGACAATCTGCGGGAGGGCTTTAACAACGGGATCTGCGCCTATCTGCCGAGCGATCTGCATAACTTCATGGCGATAAGAAGCGAGGTCAGTCCGGACAAAATATTCTGGGCGCGGACCACGACGATGGACGAGAACGGCGAACTTTGCGTTCCGTATTGCCAGATGTTTGAGCTTGACGCGATGAAAAACGCCAGCCATATCATCTGCGAGGTCAACACAAACCCGAAGTATGCGCCCACGAACGGCGGCTGCCGCATTCCGATCGAGCGAGTGGATATGCTTTACGAGGTCAATGAGCCGCTGTTCTGCCTGCCGGAATTCAAGGTCACGGAGCTTGACGAGGTGATCGGGACAAACGTCGCCTCGCTCATAAACGACGGCGACTGCATACAGCTCGGCCTTGGCGGACTTCCGAATGCGATCGGCGAGCACCTGAAGGATAAGAACGACCTCGGCGTACACAGCGAGATGTTCTCGGCGAACATGGCGCGGCTTGTTGACATGGGCGTCATAACCGGCAAGGCAAAAAACCTGAACACGGGACTGCACCTTGCGACCTTTGTTCTCGGCGATGAGAATCTTTACCGGGTGTTTTCGACAAATCCCGCCTGCAAGCTTGTACCGGCCAGCTATGCCAACGACCCGGTCATAATTGCGGCGAACGACAATATGGTCTCCGTCAATACGCTTATGGAGATCGACCTGACGGGTCAGGTCAACGCGGAAAGTATAGGCCCGATGCAGTTTTCCGGAACCGGCGGCGGCGACGATTATGCGGTCGGCGCGCTGCACTCAAAGGGAGGAAAGGGCATATTCGCGTTTGAATCCATGACGCGCAAGGGCGTTTCAAAGATCAAAAGCACGCTGACGCCGGGCTCCGTCGTCTCGGTCTCGCGCAATCACGTTGACTATATCGTAACGGAGTACGGCATTGCACGTCTGCGCGGGCGCACGGTGGGCCAGCGTGCCGCCGCGCTTATAGAGATCGCGCACCCCTCCGTGCGGGACCAACTGCGCAGCGAGGCCCGCGAGCTGGGATATATTTAATCTTTGTCCATTCTTTTTTTCTTTTTTTCATTTCTTTTTTACCGGCGCCGGCGGATGCGTTATGCATCCGCCGGTGTTTGTTTTTCCCGCGGGTTTTCCGCAAAGCGCGAAGAAAGGTGAAAACTGTGCAAATTTTCACAGATTGTAATACACCGCCGCTTTGCGTATAATAATATCCGATGCAGAATGGAAAAATAATATATTTTTGCGGGAGGTAACGGGAAAATGACGCTGATGCAGCTGAGATGCTTTGTTGCGCTTGCCGAGGAGCTCAATTTTACCAGAGTCGCCGAGCGCCTTTATGTGTCGCAGACGTCGATCACCTACCAGATAAAGTCGCTTGAAAAGGAACTGGGCGTCGAGCTGTTCGAGCGCTCCACGAAATCGGTCAGCATAACGGGCGCCGGAAAGATGATCTACCGCGACATAAAGCTTGCCATAGACCTTGTGGACCGCGCGGAGAATCTGCTCAAGCTCTCTCCGGTAAGGCCGGTGTTCACGATCGGCTATTCGCTTTTCTGCAACGGCTCTCTGTTCCAGCAGGCCGTGAGCGAGCTTGCGGAGCTGCATCCGGAGATCGATTTTCTGCTCGAGCATGTAGAGCCGGAGGACGACCTTCACACGCGCCTGCTGTCGAAGAGCCTTGACGCGGCTCTGTTTATCGATCCGTTCAACACGATGTATGATGATCTGAAATATTATGACCTCGGCGGTACGCGCTCGGCAGTGTATGTCTCGAAGAACCACCGTCTTGCCGACTGGCCGGGCTTTGTCGGACAGAAGGAGATCGAGGGCGAAAAGGTCATAACTTTTGCCCAGGTCGAGGCGCGGCACCAGGTGATGGGCGGCGCGCCGGAGCGCTGCCGCCAGATCGTGGCCAAGGATGTTTCCGCTACGATGGAGATGGTCGCGGCAAATCTGGGGATCGCGATGTTCCCTTCCACCTGCTTTACGGAGCCGGAGGGCATCGTGGTGCTGCCCTCATTCCCGCCGCCGGATTCGGATAGAATGAGCTCCCGTCAGGCGCTCGTCTGCCGGGCGGACGACAATTCCCCGGTGCCGCGCGAGCTTGCAAGGCTTCTGCAAAGCACGGCGGAAAAGGGCGCGCCGGAGCGCTGCCCATGGAGGAACCTGAGCGTAGAATAAAAAAAGAGAGCCTGCCGGGAAAAGCTTCCCGGCAGGCTCTCTTTTTTGTTATTTCGTTCGTTCTCCGCCGGTGTTGTTTTTCGAGTGCTGGCGTATCCACGAGGGAGTTACCCCGGCGTAGTTGCGGAAGGAACGGTTCATTGTTGCGATGCTGCCGTATCCGACCTTTATGGAGATATCGCGTATGCTCATATCCGTCTCGCGCAGATAATCGACCGCAAGCTCCATCCTTTTTGTGTGGATATAGTCTATCGGGCACTGACCTGTGCGCAGCTTGAACTGGGTTGAGAGGAGGGACGGGCTTATCCCGAACCTGTCCGACACGGACTGGACGGACAGCCACTGCTCCTGGAGGTTCTCGTCGATGTATTCGACGATGTCCTCCATCTGCGTCCGGGACGGCTGGCTGCGGTAGTCGTCATAGAGCGTCTCGATGCAGTCGGCGAAGTTCCGGCGCAGCTGGTTGTGGTTTACCGCCCGGATGATGCTGGCGGAATATTGTCCGAAGCCGTCGGCTATGGTGATGCTGTTTGTCATCAGCGTCCAGCGCAGGGTCGTGCACAGACACTGAAGGTTTATGCGCAGCCCGGTGAAGGTCTGCGGCTCGAGCGTGAAGATATGCTCCATGACCTCGCTTGCGTATTCGAGCGTCTGTTCCTTGGTGTCCTCCTTAAGGAGCTGGCAGAGCCTGCGCATGGAGCGCGCGCAGTATTCCTCGCTGTTTTCGTGGGCCTCGACGGGCGTTCCGTTTACCCGCGTAAAGACCGGGGAGGGCAGAAGACCCAGGAAAAACTTGCGGAACTCCCAGACGCCGTGGATCAGGTCATAGCTCGCGGCCAGGGTCCCGAGGGAGGTTATCGGCCCGAGGTAAAGACAGCGGAAGCGTATCATATCCTCCCGGTCTGCGCGCTCTATGAGCGGGAGCGCGATGTCCCGGCAGAGCTGGCAGAACCGGTCATCGCCGTCGTCCCCGGATATATATTCCTGCGGCAGGAAGGCGATGGCCACGGTGAAGCCGTCCACCTCCGAGACGAAGGCGGTCATTTTTTCGTTCAGGGCGTCCGACAGATCGTCGGTGAAGTTGGCGGCGGCCAGCTCGCTGCTGCCGAATATCGACATCTGGGGAGCGAAGCGGTCCTGATAAAAGAGCATGAGCGAAAAAGGGCCCCTGCCCGCCATCATGTCTCCCGCGGCCATGGGCGCCATGAAGCTGTTTGAAGCGATGCAGAAGCTGTCGTGCAGGAGCCGGGAGATATATTTGGACATATAAAAGTTGCGGGACGGGCGGATGCCGCCGCTCCCGGACGGAGAACGTATATCCATAAGAAACGCCTCTTATTCAGTTCGGCTCTCATCAGCTTAGCCGTGTAATTTATACAAAAATTATATCACACGATGCGGAGCTTCGTCAATCAAACGGCAAATAATGCACCACTCACAAAAAAATGCGCAGGTCCCGTTTCGCGGAGCGGACTGCGCAAAAATTTGCACAGTCGTGAAAACGGGGTGAAAATCAGCTCATTGCCCTTGAAAACGGTCTCTGTTAACCTGTAAACGCATACACAGATATTTGTAAGGAGGGGGTACACCATGCCATATGTGATAGGCGAAAACTGTTCGACCTGCCATTACTGCTACAATGAATGTCCCGTCCACGCGATAGGCTTTGCCGGCAGAGACTATGCGATCGACCAGTCGAAGTGCATAGAATGCGGAAAATGCGCGGAGGTCTGTCCGAGCGGCATCATCAGAGACACCGGGGCCCCGGCTCCGCAGAAGCATGAAAAGATCTTCATTGACTGCGACGTCGTTGTCATCGGCGGCGGCGGAGCGGGACTGACTGCGGCCGCGAAGCTGGCCAGAAGCTCGAAAAACCGCGTGGTCCTGCTCGAAAAGGGACCGAAATGCGGCGGCAACACGACCCTTGCCCACGGCTTTGCAAAGTCCGCGAAATACAGCAGCATGCACGAAAAGGCCGGACTGCCCGACGGACGCGAGAAGTTTATCGAGGAACTGATAAGCATCAGTCCGGAGCTCGACGCACAGCTCATCCGCGACGCGCAGTATGCGCTCTGCGACATGTGCGACTTCCTGTTCAGTCTCGGCGGATATGAGGAATATTTCGAGATGTTCAAAATGGAGCACGGGCCGGACGCGGGCGAATACATAATCGAATTTCCGAACCGCGTGGGCGATAATCTCAAGAGCACCGACCATTCGATGGGGCCCGGCTGGCAGACCACCTTCGCCGTCAAGAAGCTGGAGGAGTTTGCCCGCGGAGCGGGAGTCACGATACTCCGCGAGACGGCCGCCGTGCAGCTGCACACGGACGAAAAGGGCGAAATATGCGGAGTTACGGCGCGCGATCCCGGCGGGGAGATCGGGATAAGGACCCGCGCCTGCATCGTCGCCACGGGAGGCTTCTCCCGCAGCCGCGAGCTTATGGATAAGCTCCGCCCCAGCTTTTTCGAGGAGGCGGAGGTCCACAGTTTTACCGTCGCTTCCAACACGGGCGACGGCGTGGCGCTCGTCGCCGGGGCCGGCGGCGTCATGGACTGGGAAAACGTCCGCGTTCCGATGTTCGGCCCGACGCATCACCCGTTCCATTACGGCGTTGTCCGGCTCGTCGAACAGCCGGAGACCGTGGATATCGATCTGCGGGGCCGCAGGTTCCGCAACGAGGGAAAGATGAGCGTTGAGGTCCTCGGCGCGATGGAGGCTCTGCCCGGCCACGCGGGCTGGGCGATACTGGATTCAAACACCGCGGAGATCATGGGAAAAAGGCTGGTCGAAACGGCTTCCGACCCCGTTGTGCGCAGGGGCTTTGAATCCTGGCGCGAGCAGCTCGAGGAGGAAACGACCTTTGACCTCGCGGCGAAAAAGGCCGATACGCTCGAGGAACTGGCAGAGCTTATCGGAGTTCCCGCCGGGGAGTTCATGGACGAGATGAACAGATACAACGCCTTCTGTGAAAAGGGCGAGGACGCCGACTTCGGCAAGGACCGCTCCCAGCTCGTCCCGCTTGTGAAGGCCCCGTTCTATGCCTGCTATCTCTCCCGATTCAACGAAACGACGATGGGCGGCATACTCAACGACACGAACCTGAACGCCGTCCGCGCAGACGGAAGCTCCATAGAGAGCCTGTTCGTCGCGGGAGACTGCTGCCGCGGGCTTGTGACGCAGGACTTCATGAACAAGTTCGGCGACTGTGCCTGGGCCATGGCGAGCGGTTATCTCTGCGCGGAGAACGCGATCGAATTTCTTGCGCAATAACACTCTGCGGGGCAGAGAAAAAATAGAAGGAGGAAAAGCAATGAAAAAGACTCTGGCACTGCTGACCGCGCTCGTGATGCTGCTGTCATTCGCGGCCGGCTGCGGAAACACTGCGGATAAGCCGTCGGATAAGCCCACGGAGGGACCCGCGGCGGAAGCTCCCGCCGGGCCCGCGGAGGGACCCGGTACCGGACCGGACGCGCCCGCGGATGAGCCCGAAGGCGTCACCTATCCCCTCAGCGAGGAGACCGCTGAGCTGGAGCTGTGGTACGGCGGCAGCGGCGACGTTATCGCGGCGATGTCCGACAAGCTCTGGAACGGAAACGAGGCCACAAAGCAGGTAGTTGAAAACACCGGCGTGTACGTCAACTATGTGGCTTACGAGATGGACCAGTATATCCAGATGATGAACATCATGATAGCGAGCGCGGAATATCCCGACATAATAGCGCTGGCGTCGTTCTTCTACCCCGGCGGCATCGACGCGCTGGTCGAGGAAGAGGTCTGCGTGAACATCGATCCCCTTCTGCCTGAGTACGCACCGGATTACTGGGCGCTGTGCCAGGAATATCCCGAGTTCTATAAAGCCACAAAGTCCGATTCCGGCAACGTTATCGGAATGTACGGCATGTCCCCTGCGGGCGTGACGCTCGAGGGCTCCACGATACGCAAGGATATGCTCGACGCGGTCGGCATGGAGGTCCCGACGACCTATGACGAGCTGCACGACGCGCTCACCGCCATCAAGACCGAGTTCAACACAAAGAACACCTGGATGGGAGCATGGACCCTTGCGGGGACCTATGATTCCTTCAGCGGCGGCTATGACGTCTGCGTTGACAGGACCCCCGGCGAGCTGAACTATCAGGTCAACGACGCGGGAGAGGTCCAGCTCTCCGCAACGCTTCCCCAGTGGAAGGCCTATGTTCAGATGCTGCGCACATGGTATGAGGAGGGGCTGCTCACCGATGCGTGCCTTTCCGTCAACAACGCAAGAGAGATACAGGGCAACATCCTTAACGACGAGGTCGCTTTCGCCGTCGGCGGCGGAACGAACTATCTCGCCGACTCCCTGAAGGCTCAGGCTCAGAACCCCGACTTCAATATGGTCGCCGTGCCCGAGCTGATGAGCGAGGAATGGAATCCCGACGGAGTGTTCAAGCTCCGTTCCTCCGGCGGCGAGGCCATGTTCGACTACTCGGTGACCACCGGCTGCGACGATCCCGGACTCGCGGTGTCCTATATGAACTATTTCTTCACCGAAAAGGGCTCCGAATACGTCAGCTTCGGCGCAGAGGGCGTTACCTTCAATTACGGAGCGGACGGCTCCCACGAGTTCACCGACCTCGTTCTGAACAACCCCGACGGCCTCAGCCAGTCCACCGCGCTGAACGTCAATGTCTGCATCGGCCCGACGCGCGTCAGCGTGGAGAGCAAGCTCGCCTCTCTCGACAGCCAGGCGCAGCTTGACGCGGTCGAGATCTGGAGCGCGAACAGAAACGCCAGCCACAAGTATTACGGCAGCCTCACCGGCGAGGAGAGCGCGAGAGTTTCGACGATCGAGAGCGACATCTGCACTCTCGTCAACGAGACGATGGGACGGCTCGTTTTCGGCGGAGGCGATTTTGAGAGCGAATACAGCGACTTTATCGAAAAGATAAACAGCTTCGGCGTTGAGGAGCTTCTGGCAGCCAAACAGGCCGCCTACGAGAGATACCTTGCAAGATAACGGAAAAAATCGGGGCCGGGAGATGCCGGAAGGCGTCCCCCGGCATTCCGGTAAAATAATCAGGAGGAAACAATGGAACCCAAATATCAGAATCTTTTCACACCCGTAAGGATACGCAGCGTCCTTTTGAAAAACCGCATAATCGGCGCGCCCCTCGGCGCCTGGGGCTTTTCGCAGGACAACTATATATTCGACTATGCGCTCAAAGCCTTTGAGGACATTGCAAAGGGCGGAGCCGCGACCATCTGCGTCGGACACACCGAGGTGAACGTCGGAGAAGAGGACAGCGACGGCTTCGGACTCTATTTCAAGATACGCGGGCTCAACGGCACCGCCGCGCTGACCGAGTTTGCCCATGCCATCCGGCAGCACGGCTGCCAGCCCAGCATCGAGCTCAACTACGGCGGCGTTTACACTCATGGGCACAAGGGCGTCTGCTACGGGCCGGACGGCTTCATCGGGCATGACGGAAAGGTCGTCCACGAGATGACGAAGGAGAAGATACAGCAGGTCATCGGCATGTACGCCGAGTGCGTTGCAAAAATGCGCACCTGCGGCTTTACGATGGTAACGATCCACGGCGCGCACGGCTGGCTGCCGATGCAGTTCTTCCTCGAGGAGACCAACCACCGCACGGACGAATACGGCGGAAGCCTTGAGAACCGCATGCGTTTCTCCGTGGAGCTCTGTAAGGCCTGCCGCGAGGCCGCAGGGGACGACATGATAATCGAATACCGCGTGAGCGGCATCGAGCCCGAGGCAGATCCCAGGGGCTTTGAGGAACAGGTCGCCCTGTGCAATGCGCTTGAGGGTCTGGTGGACATCATCCATGTTTCCTCCGGCGGCGAGGACCGCTCCACGAACGACGGCACGCCCAAGCCCAACCACATGTTCCCGTCCTACCTTGATGATCCCGGCTGCAATCTTGCCGCCGCGGCCCCGCTCAGAGAACGCATCAACATCCCCGTCGCCGTCGTCGGCCAGATCTATGACGCGGCCTTTGCCGAGGAAGTCATCGCCTCCGGAAAGGCGGACTTCGTTGCGATGTGCCGTCCGCTGATGGCGGATCCCGAGCTGCCCAACAAGGCCCGGCGCGGTCAGGACGAGGATATCCGCACCTGCATCGGCTGCTATCACTGCCTTGACGCCATGCACCACACCCATATGATCGGCTGCGACATAAACCCGCGCTTCGGCCGCGAGGCCCGCGTTCCGGAGCAGGTGCCGCAGGCTCCCGTCAGGAAAAAGGTCGTTGTCGTCGGCGGCGGCCCGGCCGGTATGCAGGCGGCGATAACGGCCTCCCAGCGCGGCCATGACGTCACCCTCTATGAAATGACCGGCGAGCTGGGCGGTCTGCTCAAGATCACCAACGGAAACCACATAAAACGCCGCCTGCACAATTATGAGACCTATCTCATAACTCAGCTCGGCAAGTCAGATGTCAGGGTCTGCCTGAACACGGAGGTCACTCCGGAGCTCATGAAGCAGGTCGAGCCCGACGTCATCTTCGTTGCCAGCGGTTCCCGCACCCGCATCCCCGCCATCGAGGGAGTGACGGGCGCGAACGTGTTCACGACGGAGCAGGCTCATGCCGCGCCCGAAAAGCTCGGCGAGCACATCGTTATAGTCGGCGGCAACCTCAACGGCTGCGAGAGCGCGCTTTTCTTCAGGCACATCGGTAAGGAGTCCGTCACCATCGCGGGCCGCAACCCCGTTCTGCACCCGGACAAGGAGCGCGACCAGACGCTCGACTTCTATCTTTATAAATACGGCGTTCAGACCCTGACCGGAGCGCCCTGCACGAAGATAACGGAGGAGGGCGTGTATGTGAAGAAGGACGGCGAGGAGCTGTTCCTGCCCTGCGACAGCGTGGTCCTTGCCTCCGGCCGCGAGTCCCGCTTTGAGGTGTTCGAGCAGCTGCGCCTCTGCGCGCCGGACGTCATTCCTCTTGGCGACTGCATCACTCCCGCCACCGTGCGCGAGGCCTCCAGAAGCGCATACTTCAGCGCGCTGGACATATAAATCATAGCGTGGCCGGAGCATATCCGGTCTGAACGATCAAAGTCCCGGCCGGTCAGATGTTCTCCCGCTTCTGACCGGCCGAAAAGGAGCAAGAACTATGAACGAAGCATATTCCTTTGATATTGTGGTAGTCGGCGGCGGAATATCCGGGCTGTGCGCGGCGGCGCACGCCTCGGAGATAACGGACGGCAGCATCGCCGTGATAGAAGCCGGGAAGATACTCGGCGGCAACGGCAGACTCGCGCGGACGTTCATATCCTCCGATTTTTCCGATTACGGCGACTACAGCACGGACGCAAACGCCGAAAAGCTTTACAGGAACACGATGGACACCCTGCACAACACCGGGAACCCCGAGATCATAAAGCGCTACCTCTATAACACAAAGACGATAGCGCGCTGGCTCGAGGGCCGCGGCATCGAGTGGGAGCCGGTGCCCGCAAACGCGGGACCGTTCAAAAGCGACTGCTCCCGCAATGTCGAGCTGCATGACGACGGCACCGGCGCGGCGCGTCTCGGCGCGGTCATCTGCGACAAGCTGATCGAGCAATGCCGCCGGAGCGGGAAGGTCCGTTTCTTCATGCAGGCCAGAGCCGTCAAGCTTCTTACCGACGCCGAGGGAAACGTCAGCGGCGTTGCTGCACGCTCGGACGCCGAGGGGAAAAACCTTGTTTTCAACTCCAAAAGGCTGATACTCTCCTGCGGCGGCGTCGGCGGGAGTCACGAGTCTCTTGCGCGGTATCTGCCGAAATATTTCGTCAAGGGCGACGATCTGCGCATCGGCGGCGTGCGCACCTGCGTCGGCGACGGCATCGCGATGGCGGCGGAGCTCGGCGCGGAGACGGAGGTCTCGATGAATATACACCTGCTGGGGCCGACATATGCGGGCGGGCGCTTTTCAAAGCTGTTCCCCGTCGGCATCGACCCGCGCAGCTATATCGTCAACAAGCACGGCAGGCGGGTCATGGACGAGTCCAAATTCCGCGATGCGCAGGAGCTGACGAACCGCTCCCCCGGAAAGGTGCTCTATGAGATATATGACAAAGAGGGCATCGAAAGGATCTGGAGCGACGCGCACGCGGGCGATCCCCCCTACGGCGCCGAAGAGTTCGCCGGGCGGTTCGCAAGTGAGATAAAGCGCGGCTGGCTGTGCATCACGGATACGCTCGGGGGCGCGGCAGAGTTTATCGGATGCAGGGAGGACGTTCTCCGCGCGGGGATAGAGCGCTATAACGCCGCGTGCCGCGCCGGATATGACGAGCACCTGCTCAAGCCCGCACAGCACCTGATGGCTATCGGCGGCGGCCCCTACTATGTGCTCTACTGCATCCGCGACATGGACAGCACGCAGGGCGGCATCTCGGTCAACCGCAGCTTTCAGGCTGTCACGCCCGAGGGCGAAGCGATCGGGAACATGTATGTGACCGGCGACCATGTCTCCGGCTGGGTCAGCGAGTTTTACGGCCCGGGCGGAGCCGGGATGAGCTGGGCCATGACGAGCGGTTATCTCGCGGGAGAGGACGCCGCGGGAGCTATTTAATTTTTATATAACTGGAGCTGTAAATTGAATTTCTAAATATCTATGCTATGTGCTAAAATTTTTACAAAGTCAATGGAAAATTGACGAAAAAACATAGCAGAACGCACAAACCCTAATTTCGGAAGGAGAAACAGCAAAAAATGAAGAGCAATCTACAAG